>JANPLX010000042.1:0-8878 GCA_031422495.1 Polaromonas sp.
GCTGTGATAGGAGCCGACATGCGCTCTCGTTACGAAAAATTCGGCATCACCGAGATCATGCCCTCGCGCGACTTCGATGTGCAGCACGATCAGCTCATACCCGGACGCCCCGGCATGTTGGCGAACTTCACGAACATAGAACGCCATAGCGGCAGTGTGGCGTCCATCGCAGGTCGTACGATTACGCTTTCAGACGGGCATCATATCGAGGCTGATCTGCTGCTCTGGGGCACTGGATACAGCCTAGATCTGTCGTACTTCGAAGCTCCCGAGATCGCCTCGATCCGCACCCTCGACGCACTTGGTGCACGATGCAACGGCATTTTTAAAAGTCTCGACGCCCCCAATTTGTATTTCCCCGGTGCCGGACTTGACGGCATCGGCTCCGCAGCCTGGGCTTATTCCTTGCTCAGTCGATCAATCATGTCGAACATTCGTGGCACGGCAAGCTTCGAAAATAAAGTTATCGGACACAAAATCAATCATTTCGATATCGCGAACTACTTGGCACCTCGCGATCCCGCGAGCTATCCGCCGGAAACATGGAAAGCGCACTATCGCGATATCGCACTCAACACGCCGGATGAACAGCCCTACGCAATTCCCTAAGGAACAGAACTAAAATAGCTATTAAAATAATAGCAATTAAAAAAATAAATACGCCGCCTATATGCCAAATGATGGTCTTTTTGCCATGTCTTCACGCCAACGCCGCAAATTGACGTGCTGCTCACCCGGCTTGATCCGCACCACACGTGCAAAATCGATGGCGACGACGGCTGTGATATCAACGATACTAAATTGATCTGCCGCAATAAAGTCGCGACCTTCAAGGTGTTTATCTAGCATATCGAAAAACTGCTGCACACGGGCAAGTCCGCGTTGCGCCAGCTCAGGTATTTGCGCGTAGTCCACCGGGCCGGGCAAAGCGCGGTTGGCCATGGCAGGCGCACTGTTACGCAGGGCTTCGGCGATGGCGAGCAGGCCTTCAAATTCAACCCGCCAGTGCCAGCTGGCGATTTCGGCTTTTTCCGCTGGCGTGCTGCCTAAAAGCGCAGGTTGTGGGTAGCGAGCTTCTAGGTAGGCGGTGATAGAAGCGTTGTCGGTGAACACGTCCCCCTCTTCTGTGCGTAGCGCAGGCACGGTACATTGCGGGTTGATAGCGCGAAAGGCGTCGCTAAGTTGCTCTTGGTTGCGCAAATCGACTTGGACCGTTTCATGGGCGATGCCTTTTTCTGCCAACAAAATGCGGGCGCGACGAGGGCTGGGCGCGGTGGCGCAGTCGTATAGAGTAATCATGTCTTTGCTCCTGCATTTGCTTGATTATTTACTTTGGTTTGGAAATCGCTGGCATCGTGCCTCTCCGGCAACTGGCTCTCTGGCGCGCCCCACGTGCGGTTCACCATGCGGCCGCGCTGCACGGCAGGGCGTTTGGCAATCTCTTTGGTCCAGCGTTGTACGTGGGTGTATTCTTGCACTTGCAAAAACTCGCCCGCTTCGTAGATCAGCCCCATCGCAAGCGCGCCATACCAAGACCAAACGGCCATGTCGGCAATGGAATAGTCATCCCCCGCCAAGTAACGGTTGTCAGCCAAGCGGCGGTCTAGCACGTCCATTTGGCGTTTTACTTCCATGGCGAAGCGGTCAATTGGGTATTCCATTTTGGTAGGCGCATAGGCGTAAAAATGGCCAAAACCACCGCCCAAATACGGCGCACTGCCCATTTGCCAAAAGAGCCAAGACAGGCATTCCGCTTTAGCCGCAGCATCTGTAGGGATAAAAGCGCCAAACTTATTCGCCAAATGCAGCAAAATAGCGCCCGATTCAAACACCCGAATCTGCGCGGTACCAGATGAAACACCACTGCGATCCATCAAAGCCGGAATTTTAGAATTCGGATTAACAGCCACAAACCCACTGCCGAACTGGTCACCCTCGTTGATGCGAATCAACCAAGCGTCGTATTCCGCCCCCGTGTGGCCCGCTTCCAGCAGCTCTTCCAGCATCACGGTGACTTTCACGCCATTCGGCGTCGCCAGTGAATACAGCTGAAACGGGTGCTTGCCCACAGGCAGGTCTTTTTCGTGGGTCGCCCCCGCAATAGGCCGATTGATATTGGCAAACTTGCCGCCGCTAGCTTTGTCCCAAGTCCAAACGGAAGGTGGTACGTATTCGGTCATAATTTACCTTTACAAGTGTTGTTACTATGATTTTTATAGCTGTTTAGTCAATAAATACGCTGGCTATAAGAAATATGCGCATAAAATTACCCCGTAAACTCCCACTTCCTCTTCGCCCCCAGCACCGCGTCCGGATACGCGGCCTTGCCACGGCTGCCGTTGTAGCGGCCTAAGCCCATGAACAAATCTCCGCGTTCGCGGTCTAGGTAGTGGCGCAGGATGACGCAGCCGAAGCGGATGTTGGTTTGCATGTGGAAGAGTTTGGCGGCGTCGCTACCAGGTGCTCCGCCGCCGATCACTCGCATCCAAAACGGCATGATTTGCATATAGCCGCGCGCACCCACGGGGCTGACGGCGTATTTGCGGAAATTGCTTTCTACTGTAATTAAACCTAATATCAAAGCTGGGTCTAAGCCAGCGCGTTTACTTTCGTACCAGACGGTTTGAAGGAACTCTTTGCGGGTATTGAAATCGCGCTTTTTGGGATATAAACGGTCGCTCATCGCGCTCAGCCAGCGTATGTATTTGAGGCGAGACTCGGTGTCGTTAAACTCAGGAATCGGCGGTGCGGTGCTGCTGATCGCGGCACTCAAAGCGCCACGAACTGAATCAGCCAGTGGCTCTTCAAGCTGATTTCCAGCCTTAGATTGCTCTGAAAATAATAGTAAACTAGGCAATAAATACGCCGACTGCAGCCATTTTCTTCTTGAAATTAAAGCAATAGGATTCAACTCAATTCTCTCTGTTTTTGATAGAGTTATTAGGCTTCATACTAAAACTATTTGCTGAAATCCAACTTGCGATTGGATCTTTGACCCCTCGTTTAGTGGCAAGTTTCGCAAAATATACCGCGCATAGCCAAGCCGACAACACGACCGATAACCTTATGACTGTGCTTCCTTGAATATCTAAAAATGCACCGCTGGCTAACATTAATGAGATAGATAATATTAAATACATAGCAAGTGTATGCTTTCCGGCTGGCGCGAGCCAAAGTATCCAATCAGGTAAACGTGATAGCCGATGCCTGTATCGCATGCCTGCTGCAATCAATGTGGCCACTAACCAAATACCAGCAGGCAATGCCATCATTGATACGACCAATATTTTATTTGTATCGGGCAGCTTGCCTGCGTAACTGTTGATTGTAAGAATGCCTAAACTTATATTTAACAGTAAGGCAAAGAATAATTGCAGTCTGCCTAGGTGTTTATCCCAAAAGGATTTTGCATACGATCGGTCACTGAATAATTTAAATCGACAAATTAAAATGCCAGAAAACATAAGCCAAAAAACCAACGGCAGTATATAAATACTGGCAACAAGTTGGTTGAAGTAAGCCTCAATATTGATGGTTAAAAACGTCGATAGATCAGCGGCTTGTGCAAACTTACCTGCTTTTAAGACAATTTCATTCTCAATATTCGCCGAAGAATCATTGGATTGGAAAGTCAATAACATCGCGCCAACACCAATCAGTAACGGCAATAGCATCACGATATTAATCATGCTTAGCCATTTCCAAAATTTGAGCACTTTTGCAGGTCGCATTAAAACGAAGCTGGCTACCAATAAGCCGCAAACAGCATACATGGTTAATATATCGCCGAAATATACAAACAGGCCGTGAATGATACCTACAACCAGTAATTTAAAGTATCTTGTGCGCAGCATTGAGCTAACTGTTACGCCGTCCGACCGAAGTTTTAAAGCCATTAAACATAAGCTGTAGCCGAATAATAAGCATAAAAGTGGCCATGCTTTACCTAATACAAAGACGACTAACAAGCTGTTTAAAACCAAAGCGACGGGTGAATCTACAGGGTTTGGGGCACCCGCATAAATAGGGAAATCTGGCGCAAACGGATAGCCCATTGCGTTGACGATAAAAACGCCGAGCAAAGCTAATACCCGAAGCGCATCAACCCAAGGCTCTCGGTTTGATGTCAAAGACTACGAGCTCCAGCTTTAAGCTTAGACATCACGTGCGCGAACACGTCACCCACTGCCGCCTTGGTCGCTTCGGCATCGCGGCGGTGTTGGTATTCGACCAAACCGTCTTTGAGGCTCTTGTCGCCGATGGTGACGCGGTGCGGCACGCCGATGAGTTCCCACTCGGCAAACATGATGCCTGGGCGCTCGCCGCGATCGTCCAGGATCACATCGACGCCGGCGGCCATCAATTCGGCGTACAACTTCTCGCCAGCAGCTTTGACGTCTGGGCTGCGGTCTGGTCCGACCATGCAAATAACGACGGTGAAAGGCGCAATCGCGTCTGGCCAGATGATGCCTTTGGCGTCGTGGTTTTGCTCAATCGCGGCGGCTGGCAGGCGGGTGATGCCGATGCCGTAACAGCCCATTTCTAGGAACTGCGGTTTGCCGTTGTTGTCTAAAAACGTGGCGTTCATGGCTTTGCTGTACTTGGTGCCGAGTACGAAGATGTGGCCGATCTCAATGCCACGCTCGATCGCTAAGACGCCTTTGCCATCTGGCGAGGCGTCGCCCGCTACAACGTTGCGCAGGTCGGCGACGATTTCAGGTGCTGGCAGGTCGCGTCCCCAGTTGACTCCCGTCATGTGAAAACCTGCTTCGTTAGCGCCACATACCCAATCAGTCATGACCGCAACTTCGCGATCGACGATGAGTTTGACTGGCCACCGAGTAATTCCTTGTTTGATAAGTCCACCTTCAACTTGCTCACGCTTTTCAGAACCTGTTTGTATTGGCCCTAAATACCCAGGGCGGCAACCAAAATTGCTCTTGATCTCATCCTCTGTAGCAAAGCGGAAATCACTCAAACCAGCGAGTTTGCCGACTTTGACTTCGTTCATATCATGGTCGCCACGCAGGAGCAGCAGCCAGACTTGGGTTTTGACGATATTTCCTTTGTCGTCCTTTTTATCGGTCGCCAAAACGAGGGATTTGACGGTGTTTTGCAGCGGTAAACCCAATAATTCAGCCACATCCGCACAGGTGGATTTACCTGGTGTGGCGGTTTTGGTCATGGCTTGGGTGCCGACTTTGCCATTTGCCGCAGGTGCAGCCGCTTCAGCTTTTTCCATGTTGGCGGCATAGTCGCTGCCTGTGCTGTAAACGATGGCGTCTTCACCCGTCGCGGCGATGACTTGGAATTCTTCGCTAACCTCCCCCCCAATCGCACCACTGTCAGCGGCAACAGCACGATAGCTCAGGCCAAAACGATCGAAAATATTTCGGTAGGCTTGCGCCATGATCTGGTAGCTTTTTGTTGCGCCCTCTAAATCGCGATCAAAGCTGTAGGCATCTTTCATGGTGAATTCGCGACCGCGCATCAAGCCAAATCGTGGACGACGTTCGTCACGAAATTTAGTCTGGATTTGGTAGAAATTTTTAGGTAATTGTTTGTAACTTTTAATCTCTTGACGCGCTAAATCAGTCACAGCTTCCTCGCTAGTAGGCTGAACAACGAAATCGCGCTCATGGCGATCTTTCAAGCGCAGTAGCTCTGGGCCGTTGCTCGTAAAACGACCGCTCTCCTGCCACAGCTCCGCAGGCTGAATCACTGGCATAGACACTTCTACAGCACCGGCGCGGTTCATTTCTTCTCGGACAATGGCTTCGACCTTGCGGATAACGCGCAGCCCCATGGGCATATAGGTGTAGATGCCTGCACCCAATTTTTTGATCATACCGGCGCGCATCATCAGCTGGTGGCTGGCAATTTCAGCGTCGGCTGGAGCTTCTTTGAAGGTGGAGATGAAGAATTGAGAGGCTTTCATGGCGGGCTTTTTGTAGAACGTGAAAATTTATTAGAAATAATTAAAAATAATTGACTAGCTTGATTGTAATTTCTTAGAATTTATAAGCGAATCACTTGCGAGAGATGTAGCTCTGTGCATAATGGACTCAATATAAAAATTTAGGGTTTGATTATGCTTGACCGCGAAGGGTTTCGACCCAACGTCGGCATCATCTTGCTCAACCAGAAAAATCAGGTTTTTTGGGGCAAACGCATTCGCACCCACTCGTGGCAGTTTCCGCAGGGTGGCATTGACCGGGGTGAAACCCCTGAGCAAGCCATGTTTCGGGAGTTGCATGAAGAAGTGGGGCTCCAGCCGGAGCATGTGCGAATTGTGGCTCGAACACGTGACTGGTTGCGCTACGAGGTGCCAGACAGGTTCATAAGACGCGATGCGCGTGGCTTTTACAAAGGCCAAAAACAGATTTGGTTTATGCTGCAAATGACCGGCTTTGACACGAGTGTCAACCTGCGTGCGACCGACCACCCCGAATTTGACGCATGGCGTTGGAACCAGTTTTGGGTACCGCTGGATGCCGTGGTCGAATTTAAGCGCGGTGTTTATGAGCAAGCGCTGACTGAGTTGTCGCGCTATTTGCCCCGTAACGACCATGGCCCGAGGCACCTTCGTGCAGATTTGCATGGCGCGCAGCATGGCGATAACCGACACCATGACGGCTACCACGGCCTAAAAAATCACCTTGCTCACATGGAAATGCCACCGGGTGGAAGCTATGAACCAGACCCCGAAACGAGTTACGGTGCAGTTATATCTGCTTCGGAAGTAGAAACTAATTTGCCTGAACCGACGCCTGCAGATCCTACTTTAGTGCGAAGCTAACTACGTAACCTAACTGCGAAACTAGGAAGTCAGCACCATGTTGTCGCGGTGAATCATCTCTGGTTCAGCCGCATAACCTAGGATTTTTTCAAACTCGCTAGAAGGTTTGCGACAGATCAACCGAGCTTCGGAGCTTGCGTAATTCGCTAATCCACGTGCGATTTCAGTGCCTGAAGCTTCACAGATCGCAATCACATCGCCGCGAGAAAAATCGCCGTCTACACCAGTCATACCGATCGGCAGCAAGCTGGTACCTACGCTTTGCAGCTTACTGACGGCGCCCGCGTCCACGGTGACAGATCCACGCAGCTGCAAATGGTCCATCATCCACTGCTTGCGGGCTTGGTTTTTTTGCGTTTGCGCGATGAGCAGCGTACCTATGGATTCGCCTTGTGACAAGCGAACCAAAACTTCCGGCTCAGCGCCCCAGGCAATCACCGTGGATGCGCCTGAGCCTGCAGCACGCTTGGCCGCCAAAATCTTGGTAATCATGCCGCCACGGCCAATGCTAGAGCCAGCGCCGCCTGCCATGGCCTCTAAAGCAAGGTCACCAGCTTGCGCTTGGTCTACAAATTTGGCTTTTGGGTCTTTGCGAGGGTCTGCTGTGAACAGCCCTTTTTGATCGGTCAAGATGATGTACACATCGGCTTCGATCAAATTAGCCACCAAAGCTCCCAATGTGTCGTTGTCTCCGACTTTGATTTCTTCGTTGACCACGGTGTCGTTTTCGTTGATAACAGGGACAACACCGTGTTTAAGTAGTGTCAAGAGCGTCGATCTGGCGTTCAAATAGCGCTCACGGTCAGCTAAATCTGCGTGTGTTAGTAACACTTGAGCTGAACCGAGGCCATTTTCACGCAACTTTGTCTCATACATCTGCGCCAAACCCATTTGACCGACAGCGGCGGCGGCTTGCAGCTCGTGGATAGCGCTAGGACGCGTTGTCCAACCCAGCCGTTTCATGCCCTCAGCAATCGCACCGCTGGACACCATGATGACCTCGCGACCGTCAGCGCGAAGCTTGGCGATTTGGCTGCACCAGTGGGCGATGGCGGCTTCGTCTAAGCCACGACCTTCGTTGGTCACCAAACTTGAGCCGACTTTGACAACAATGCGTTTTGCGCTTTTTAACAGCGTTTTAGTCATAAATTACAGCGATTTATCAAGAAAAATGTGTTTTAAGGGCTAAATATGACGATAGCCGGCGTATTTATTGCCTAAGCTGCTATCAAAAATATAGCGAATTTATACTACAACTTATTCAGGAAGTTCTACAAAGCGCGGGTCAATGTACTCCGGCGTTTGCTCAGACACTTGTTCAGCTTTAATGTGTTTGTAAATCGCTTTAACCAAGGACTCACAACCTTCGCGCGTTAACGCAGAAATCTCGAATACTGGGCCTTTGAACTTCATGCGCTTCACAAAATCGGCGACGACTTCGGCGCGTTTGTCGCCATCGACCATATCCAACTTGTTCAACACCAACCAGCGTGGTTTTTTGAACAAACCAGCGTCGTATTTCTTCAGCTCTTTGGCAATCGCCTTGGCTTGCGCAACGGGGTCAACGTTCTCGTCAAACGGTGCTAAGTCAATGATATGCAACAACAATCTGGTGCGCTGCAGGTGTCGTAAGAACAAATGCCCCAAACCCGCGCCATCAGAAGCACCTTCAATCAAACCGGGCAAATCTGCCACCACAAAGCTTTGTTCAGGGCCGACGCGAACGACGCCCAAGTTCGGGTGCAAAGTCGTGAACGGGTAGTCGGCAATGCGTGGACGTGCGTTCGAAATGGCGGTGATAAAGGTTGATTTACCGGCGTTAGGCATGCCGAGCAAACCCACATCCGCCAATACTTTGAGTTCTAATTTGAGACTTTTACGCTCGCCTGGCCATCCTGGTGTTTTTTGACGCGGTGCACGGTTGATCGCGCTTTTGAAGCGCAAATTACCGAATCCGCCATCACCGCCCTTGGCAATGGTGATGATTTCGCCGTCTTCCAAAAGCTCAAACAGCACTTCGCCCGTTTCAGAATCGGTGATGATGGTGCCCACCGGCATTTTGAGTATGATGTCGTCGCC
>JANPLX010000043.1:0-5889 GCA_031422495.1 Polaromonas sp.
CCCAGCGGCGCTGAAATCGGCGGCGCTTTCGGTGGCGAAAAAGAAACAGGCGGTGGCCGAGAAGCCGGCTCGGACAGTTGGAAAGCCTATATGCGACGCGCTACCAATACCGTCAACTACTCCACCAGCCTGCCACTTGCGCAAGGCGTGAGTTTTGAAATTTGAGATTAAAAACTTGAGATTTAAAACTAATCCACCATGACAAATCCAATTCCTCTGTCTCTCCTTACTGGTATCCGCGTGCTCGATTTTGGCCGCTACATTGCAGGCCCCTATTGCGCCACGCTGCTGGGGGAGTATGGTGCAGATGTGATTCGGATTGAAAAACGCACCGGTGGTGAAGACCGCTACATCGCACCCATCGCCGCCTCTGGCGAAGGCGGCATGTTCATGCAGATCAATCGCAACAAACGCTCGTTGACGCTAGACCCTTTGACGCCTGAAGGCAAAGAAGTGGTCGCCAAACTCGTACTCAGCGCAGATATTGTGGTCGCCAACCTACCCGAACCCGCTTTGAAGCAAATGGGGCTGGACTACGACACCCTCAAAGCTATCAAACCCGACATTATTTTGGTCACCAGCTCCGCCTTTGGAGCAAGCGGTCCCTTGGCGAAAAACGTGGGTTTTGACGGTGTGGCGCAGGCCATGTCGGGCGTGGTGTACATGACGGGTCAGCCCGACGAGCCCTATCGCGCCGCCGTCAACTGGGTCGATTTTGGTACCGCCTTGCACTGCGCACTGGGCGCTATGGCGGCTTTGATGGCGCGTGGGCAAACTGGGCAAGGCCAAGTGGTCACAGGCTCACTGCTAGCCACCGCCGTGAGCTTCAACAATGGCGCGCTGATTGAGCAAGCCGTCGCCGTGCCAAACCGCGTCCCTACTGGCAACCGCGGCCAAACGGCAGCTCCCGTAGACATATACCGAACCCAAGATGGCTGGATTTTGGTACAAGTCGTCGGTAAACCTCTGTTTGAACGCATCGCCAAACTCATTGGCGAACCCGATTGGCTCGTAGACCCACGATTTGCCGACGATGAACTGCGTGGCCAACACGGCGAGCTGATCAGCGCCCGCGTCGCTCAGTGGTGCGCAGAACGCAGTTTAGACCAAGCCTTCCAGCAGCTAGGCGATGCCAAAATCCCCTGCGGCCCCGTGCTTTCGCCGCAGCAAGCGCTGAATCATCCACAAATTGCAGCAACCCAACTCCTCAACCCCCTCGCCTTCCCCGGCATGCCCCAAACAGCCCCCATCACCCGCGGCGCGTTTACCCTGTCAGAAACCAAAAAAATCCCCTTGCAACGCGCGCCTCTGTTAGGCGAACATACCGACGAGATACTTACACAATTGGGATACAAAGCAGGAGAAATAGCAGCGCTGAAAAAGATAGAAGTGGTTTAAAGCGTTAACAATTGCTATTAATATTATAGCTACTTAGACAATAAATAAGCCGGCTATAGGCAATTTATCCTCTATTTTAGTGCATTTACAAGTCAAAACTCATAAAAACACTGTGCTCGTCATGAATATAGCCTTCAAAGGGCTCGCAGAGTTTAAAGCCACGGTTTAGATACAGGGTGCGGGCTGGAAAGAAAGCCGGTTGTGAGCCGGTTTCCAGGTATAGTTTTTGATAACCTCGGTTTTTAGCTTCAATAATCACAGTATTGAGTATGTTGAGCGCCACACCTTGCCTTTGATACTCTTTTGCAGTTCGCATTGATTTAAGCTCTGCATACTCAGTATTTATCTTTTTAATCGCACCGCAGCCGCATAAATGATTATCTTCCCAAGCGCTCCAAAAGGTAATATCTGGATGGCGCAGGGCTTCAACATCCAACGCATGCACACTGGCAGCAGGGGAAACGGAATACATGTGATCCAAATGCTCTTGCAGCAGTTGGGCGATTTCAGGACCACGTAAATCATCAATTTTTATAATCACAAGCACTCCGTATTGCTACAAATAAAATAGCTTTTTAGGCTATAAATACGTAGGTTATAGCGATTTTATTATATCAATAAGACTTAAAAAATATAATATTTAACTCAAACAGCCTTTGATTAACTCTTAGCCAATTATTCGACCCGCATAACATCCGTCGGCTTGAACCCCAAATCTGCAGCTTTGCCTTTGCGGCCACGGGCGGCTCTGGCGTTGTTGAGGCTGCGGATTTCTAGGGTTTCTTCGCGGGGTTTACCGCCTCGGCCTATGCCTTTGATATTGATGCTGCGGGTGTATGCGGCTGCGCCAGCTAGGGTGTCTTTGGCTTCAAGGTCAATCAACATCAAGCCTCTGCCACCGTTGGTCATGGCTTTCAAGTCGTTGATTTCAAAGGTTAATATACGGCTTCCTGCAGATGCGCAAGCCACGTGCGTGGCGGCGAACGGCGGCACGGTGGCGGCATTGGCAACTAGCGATGGGCGATTCATGGACTCGCCTTCGTTGCAAGTCACAAAAGCTTTGCCAGCTTTGAGGCGGGACGTCATGCTTTCCACCGTCGCTAAAAAGCCGTAACCTGCAGAACTTGATAGCAGTAAACTGGCGCTGGCTGGGCCAGCGAAGTAGTGGACTAGTTTTGTGCCAGATTCCAGCTCAATCAGCGTGGTGACGGGTTGACCATCGCCCCGTGCGCCTGGCAGCATCGCTACAGGCACGGAATAGACGCGGCCATTGCCACCGAAGGCCAAGAGCGTGTCCACCGTGCGGCATTCAAACGTGGCGTACAAATCGTCACCCGCTTTGAAGGCGAAGCTGCTTGCCTCGTGCCCATGCGCAGTGCGAGCGCGGACCCAGCCCATGGAACTCACGACAACGGTGACGGCTTCGTCAACTATTTTCACTTCGACAACTGATTTTTTCTCGGTTTGAATCAGCGTGCGGCGTGCGTCTGCAAACTGTTTGGCATCGGTTTCGATTTCTTTAATCATCAAACGGCGCAAAGCCGCTGGGCTACCCAAAATCTCTTCCAATTTACCCTGCTCAGTGCGCAATTCAGCCAGTTCTTGCTCGATCTTGATCGCTTCCAAACGCGCCAATTGACGCAGGCGAATGTCCAAAATATCGTCGGCTTGGCGCTCTGAGAGCTTAAAACGGGCGATCAGCGCAGCTTTCGGCTCGTCAGACTGGCGGATGATCGCAATCACCTCGTCAATATTGAGCAAAATCAGCGCACGGCCTTCTAGGATATGTATGCGGTCCAGCACCTTGTCCAGCTTGTGCTGCGAGCGCTTGCCTATGGTTTGGTGGCGGAACTCGATCCACTCGTTCAGCATTTGTCGCAGCGACTTCAGCGTCGGGCGACCGTCGATGCCAATCATCGTGAGGTTGATCGACGATGACGTTTCTAACGATGTATGGGCGAGTAAAGCTGTAATCAGCTCTTGCTGACCAATTTTGCTGGTTTTGGGCTCGAAAACAAGGCGCACCGCCGCGTCTTTGTTCGACTCATCACGCACCACATCCAGCACGGCCAGTACGCTGGCTTTGAGGTTGGTTTGGTCCAAACTCAGCGCTTTTTTACCAGTTTTGACCTTGGGGTTGGTGATTTCTTCAATCTCTTCCAGCACCTTTTGTGTGCTCACGCCAATCGGCAACTCAGTCACGACCAGCTGCCACTGGCCACGCGCCAGCTCTTCAATTTTCCAGCGCGCGCGCACTTTGAGCGAACCACGACCAGTGCGGTAAGCGTCCGCAATATCAGAGCTGCTGCTGATAATTTGGCCACCGCCCGGGTAGTCGGGGCCAGGAATGATGGTGAACAACTCATCGTCCGTCAGCTTCGGCGTTTTGATCAAGGCGACGCACGCTTCGGCGATTTCGCGCAAGTTGTGGCTAGGGATTTCAGTTGCCAAACCGACCGCAATGCCGCTGGCGCCGTTGAGCAAGGTGAACGGCAAACGCGCAGGAAGTTGGCTGGGCTCGGTTTCGCTGCCGTCGTAGTTGGGGATGAAATCAACCGTGCCTTGGTCGAGTTCGTCCATCAGCAAGCTGGTGATTTTGGCCAAACGCGCCTCGGTGTAGCGCATCGCGGCTGCGCCGTCGCCATCGAGCGAGCCAAAGTTGCCTTGACCGTCAATCAGTGGGTAGCGCTGCGAGAAATCTTGCGCCATGCGCACCATGGCGTCGTACGCGGCAGAGTCGCCGTGCGGGTGGTATTTGCCCAAAACATCGCCCACCACGCGGGCAGATTTGACGGGTTTTGCGCCTACCGTGCCATTTGCACCGCCATAACCCAGCCCCATGCGCGACATGCTGTACAAAATGCGGCGCTGTACGGGCTTTTGACCATCGCAGACATCTGGCAGGGCGCGCCCCTTGACGACGCTGAGCGCGTATTCAAGATAAGCACGTTGGGCGTAATTGGCGAGGTTCAGATCGGCATCTACATCTTCAGGTGGAAGGTCAAAAAGGGTTGGGTCTGTCATGAAAATTGAAAACTGAAATGTATTTTTTAATTTTATTAATTTTTATTGATTTTGTACGGTCGCCGAATCAGCTTTTGCCAGCGGCGCGATCATATTGCCCCGACCAACGGCGCCGCCAACCACTGCACCGCCCATCGTCATACGAACACGATTTGGCGCACTGCTTGCGGCAGTAGCAGAGCTTGCGGCTAATGACTTTTCTGCTGCTTTAGCTTGTAGCAGCGTGACAGGCGGCTTGATAGCCAAGAAGGTTTGAACCACGGTTTTGACGTAATTTTGCGTTTCTTTGTAAGGCGGAATCGTGTTGCCGTACTTTTGCACAGCGCCTTCGCCAGCGTTGTAGGATGCTATGGCCAGCTCCAATTTACCGGGAAACATATTGATCAACGCACGCAAATACTTAGCACCAGCATTGATATTGGTTTTCGGATCGCGTAGTTTTTGCTCGACGGTTTTGTTTTTGTCAGCCTTCACGCCAAAGCGCTTGGCGGTATCTGGCATCAGCTGCATCAAACCTATCGCGCCTTTGGGTGACACGGCAAGGTGGTCAAAACCTGATTCGGCTACGATGATGGCCTGCAACAACTCAAAATCAACGTTGTAAGTTTTAGCCGCTTCGCGCATATGGTGGCGAACAGCTTTGTAGTTGGTGGACACGTCAAAATAAGCGAGAATTTTGGCATTGGCTGGAGATTTGGTAGCCACTGTGGGCGATCCCGCCGCATATTCACCGCTGCGTTTGGCCGATACGCCGTTGTCAGTGTCAAAACTTTCGCCGCCTTTGAAAAACAACTCGTAACGATCGTCCACGCGCTCAGCAGCGAAGTGCGCCACGCCTTTGGCATCGACGAAGCCCCACACGTCCGCATATGCATTTTGCTGCGAAAATAATAGCATTAGAGGCAACAAATACACCGGCTTCAGGCGAATTTTACCTATAAAGTACAATAAACTCTTAAACCACATCATTGTTCTCAGTTTTACTTAAACATCAAATCAAATATCAACTTCAACCGAATCGCCATGCAGCTCCATCAGCTCACGGCGACTTGCTGCTTCGCCTTTGCCCATCAGCTTGGTGATCAAATCCTCGGTCTCTTTGAAGTTCATTTTGCCCAAATCAACGGGTAGCAGGCGGCGGGTGTCGGGGTTCAGCGTGGTGTCCCACAGCTGCTCAGCGTTCATCTCGCCCAAACCCTTGAAGCGGCTGATGCTCCAAGCGCCCTCTTTCACATTGTCTTTGCGCAGTTTATCCAAAATCGCTTCTAGCTCGCCTACGTCCAAGGCATAGACCTTAGAAGCCGGTTTTTTACCGCGCGCTGGCGCATCGACTCTGAACAACGGCGGTCGCGCTACGTAGATGTGCCCAGTTTCTATCAATTTGGGGAAATGTCTGAAAAAGAGTGTGAGCAAAAGCACCTGAATGTGTGAGCCGTCCACGTCCGCATCACTCAAAATGCAGATTTT
>JANPLX010000044.1:0-6950 GCA_031422495.1 Polaromonas sp.
TCCCGCCTGCGCGGGAATGACAGGTGTGGCGGGAATGACGGATTTTGTATCCGTCTTGGTCATGCTTTACTAGCTAGACGAGCCATCAGTTGGGTTCGGCACAAACGCCGGATTCGGCTTTTTCGCACCGCCGCGTTTGCGTCTGCGGCGCTTTTTGGCGGGATCGGTGTTCGCAGGCTCGGCTCCGTCGTCTTCGCCCTCTTCTTCGGTGCGCTCTAACAGGTTGTCTAAGGGCGACTCAGATACGGTTTTGCCACTTTTTGGCGCTGCAGTGCGGGGTTTGGCTGCGGTTTTAGGCTTGTTTTTCTGCGCTTCGCGCTGCTCTTCGCGAATCTCTGCCACCATGTCTTCACGCTGCTCGTCGGTGGCGATGCTGAATTCTTGCCACCATTCGGCCAAAGATTCGTCCACCTCGCCGGACACGGCCCGCAGGCGCATGAAGTCGAAGCTGGCGCGGAAGCGCGGCTGGTCGACCATGCCGAAGGGGGTGCTGCCGACGCGTTTTTCGAAGCGGGGCTGCATCATCCAGATCTCGCGCATATCGGCGGCCAGTTTGCCACGGCCTGAGACGTCACCAATGCGGGCGTTGAACACGTCGTCAATCGCCTCTTGCAGGGCGGGCAGGCTGTGCTGACGCTGGCGCAGTCGCGCTGCCCAGCCGTCACGAACATCGGCCCAAAGCACGCAGGCCAAGAGGAAACTTGCCACGACGGGTTTGCTTTCACCGACGCGGCGGTCGGTGTCTTCTAGGGCGATGCGAACCAGGGTTTGCTCAGCCCGCTCGACCACCACGTCCAACAGCGGGTAAATGCCTTTGGCCATGCCCAAATGTTTGAGCGTGGCAATGCTGCTCATGGCGTGGCCAGTTTGCAAGAGCTTGAGCATTTCGTCAAACAGGCGGCTTTGCGGCACATCGGCCAGCAGTTTTTGCGATGTGACCAAGGGCGCAGCGGTTTTGGCATCTAACTTGAAGCCTAAACCTGACAATTTGGCGCTAAATCGAACCGCGCGGATGATGCGCACCGGGTCTTCGCGATACCGCGCGACTGGGTCGCCAATCATGCGCATGATGCGTTTTTGCGAGTCTTTGAAACCGTTGTGAAAATCGACCACGATTTGCGTTTCTGGGTCGTAATACATGGCGTTGATGGTGAAGTCGCGGCGCACGGCGTCTTCTTGCATGGTGCCCCAGACGTTGTCGCGCAGCACGCGGCCGGACGAATCGACGGCGTGTTTCATGCCGGCCAGCTCGGATTTGCTGGTTTTTTCGTTGCCTTTGACTTGCTCGGCAGCGGCGTTGTCTAAATTAGCGCGGAAGGTGGTGACTTCAATCACCTCATGCTCGCGGCCACGGCCATAAACGACGTGGACGATGCGAAAGCGCCGGCCGATGATAAAAGCGCGGCGGAACAGGTGCTTGACTTGCTCGGGCGTGGCGTCGGTGGCGACGTCAAAGTCTTTCGGGCGCAAGCCAACCAGCAAGTCGCGCACCGCACCGCCGACGATGTAGGCTTCAAAACCAGCGTTTTTGAGCACATGCACGACATCGCGCGCGCGGTCGTCCACCAAGCTGTTGTCAATGCCATGCGTGGCCACGCCAATGTCTTCGCGTTTGCCGTAATTGGTTTTTTTAGCTTTGACGATTGCAGAGCCGTCTTCAGACTTGCCGAGTAGCTTATTTATAAATTTTTTAATCATGTCTGTGTATTAAACCAGCTAATTTAGGCAAAGAGCTCAAGTATTTGCCACCCACGCTCAACCGCGATGGCTCTTAAGCGGGTATCAGGATTGGTAGCGATGGGCACATTAACCTTTTCCAACAGCGCAATGTCGTTGATGGAATCGGTATAAAACGTGGTGTGAACGTCTTTCCAGCTTAAATTTCTAGCCGAAAGCCAAGCCTCCACCCGAGTGACTTTGCCTTCATGCGCTGAGGGCACGCCATTGATTTCACCCGTGATCCAGCCCGCGCCACCAGCTGACTCGTCTTTTTCAAGCTGCACAGCAATCAATTCATCAATGCCAAAAGCCGTGGCAATCGGGCGGGTGACGAACTCGTTAGTCGCGGTGACGATGACCAGCTGATCGCCTGCAGCGCTGTGCTTGGCAACCAAGTCAGTCGCTGCTTGCTTGATAGCTGGCTGGATGGTAGTCGCCATGAATTGAGCATGTGCAGCTATTGATTTTGCAGCGCCTTGGTCTTTGATGGCTTGGGTGGCAAAGCGGACGTATTCGGAGATTTTGAGCTCGCCCTTCTTGTACTGCGCAAAAAATTCGTCGTTACGTTGTTTGAATTCAACCGGATCTGTCCAACCGATCTGGGTGGTGAATTCTCCCCATGAATAGTCAGAATCTAGGGGTAAAAGAGTGTGATCTAGGTCGAAAAGAGTTATTTTGGGAAGTGAATTTTGCATTTTTTTGCGTTTTTTGGAAATATCGCTATTATTTTTATAGCTATTTAGGCAATAAATACGCCGGCTAGAGATATATTTAGCATGTAAATATGAGATATTGACAGAACTCAGCCATTTTCCATCATCGATTTGATGAGCGCCACAGTAATTGATTTTTTTGACTGCAGGGCGTAGCCGTCTATGGCATCCAGCAGTTCCATCAAGCTGCCTAGGTCGCGGCTGAAGCGGTTGAGCATGAAGTCCATCACCTCGTCGCTCAAAAACACACCGCGTGCGTCGGCTTCTTTGCGCAGCACGGCGCGACGCTCGGGTTCGGACAATACCTGCAGCGCGAATACATGGCCCCATCCCAGGCGGGTGCGCAGGTCTTCGCGCAGCATCAAATCTGCCGGTGGACGGTCTCCCGCAGCCAGCACCCAACGCTGCTGGCCGGTGCTGGGTGTCATGGCGTTGACAAACCAGTTGAAGGCGGCGTGCTGCTGCTGGGCGGTGTACAAATGAACGTCGTCCATCAGCACAGCGGCCCACGAGTCGTCAAACATAGGCAAGTTGTGGATAGAAGCGTCTAGCCAGCCGATGTGCACGCCTTGATCTCGCAAAGCATGCGCCACGGCTTTGAGCAAATGCGTTTTACCGCTAGAGCTACCGCCCCACAAGTAGGTCGGCACGGGCGAGCGCGTGGGGCTCTTGGACCACAAATTGAGGTGCTGCAAGGCGGCAATGTTGGGCCCTGCAAAAAAATTGGTCAACGTCGGCCCCGTGTGCAGGCCAATATCAAGTGCAATTTGTTTCATAACTTGTATTTTAAGAGCGCAATGAGCAGTTGGAGTTGCGATAAAGTTACTAGTTCAACCGGGCTTAACTTCGTTAGCTTGATTCGCCTTTATAGAGCTTGCTCGCCATGTAATTCGCCTGCACGCGCCGCATCGCTACCAACAGCACCGCACTGGCTGGCAAAGCAACCAGCACGCCCACAAAACCAAACAATTGTCCAAACGCCATCAGCGCAAAAATGACTGACAGCGGATGCAGCCCAATGCGCTCGCCGACAAATCGCGGCGTCAGGTAAAAGCTTTCCACCACTTGTCCGGCGCCATAAACGACAGCCACCATAAGCAAGGCTTTGATAGACGCAAACTGCAGCAGCCCCGACAACAGCGCCAAAACCATTCCCAAACCAAAACCCAAATACGGCACAAATACCGCCAAGCCGGTGAAGATGCCAATCGGCCAAGCCAAATCTAGCCCAAACAAAGCCAAACCGACGCTGTAAAAAATAGCCAGTGCCAACATCACCAGCAGCTGACCACGCAGATATTGGCCGAGCACGGCATCAGATTCTTGCGTAAAACTATCAAACGCGGGATGCATACGCGGCGGCACAAAGGCTTGAAAACGACCCACAATGTTGTCCCAGTCGATCAACAAATAAAACAGCACAACAGGAATCAAAACAACATTGCCCACTATCGCCAGCGCAACACTTCCGCCTAATTTAACGGACGATAGGACGGAGCCCACGCTGTCTTCGGCATTGGTATTGAGGTATTTCAAAACAAAGTCTTTAACGTGCGCAAAGTCAAGCGTGAGTTTGATGCCAAGCTGCGCCAGCAAGGGTTTCAGCCAGTCGTGGATATTGTCAAAAAGAACAGGGATTTGCTGCTTCAACAACGGCAATTGCTTGGTCAAAATCGGCACAATGAGGAGTAAAACGGCGAGCAAAACGACGATGAAGAGCAACTCAACCAACAAAACGGCGATCACCCTGGGCATTTTGCCGCGCATCAAGGCGTCTAAGCGGTTCACCACCGGGTTGAGCGCATAAGCCAAAACGCCAGCGACCACAAAAGGCGTTAAAACTGGTCCCAAAAGCCATAAAAGTACGACAGCAAACGCCGCAATACCCAGCCAAGTCATGATGGTTTTTTGTGTGGATGTGAATTGCATAGTGTTTGAAGAAATTCTAGTAAAAACCCTTAAAATCAAGGCAAATTCTAGTCTGATATGACGACTAGCACCTCAAAATCAATAACTTGCGAGCCAAACAAGCATGTCATCAACCCAAACGCCCTCAACTTCTCCACTCAGCTACAAAGATGCCGGCGTTGACATTGACGCTGGCGATGCCCTGATCGAACGCATCAAACCCTTTGCCAAAAAGACCATGCGCGAAGGCGTGTTGGCGGGTATTGGCGGCTTTGGTGCGCTGTTTGAGGTGTCTAAAAAGTTCAAAGAGCCAGTCTTGGTCAGCGGCACCGATGGCGTGGGCACCAAACTGAAACTAGCTTTTGAGTGGCAAATGCACGACACCGTCGGCATCGACCTGGTCGCGATGAGCGTCAACGACGTGCTGGTGCAAGGCGCAGAGCCGTTGTTCTTCCTAGATTATTTCGCCTGCGGCAAGCTGCATATCGACACCGCTGCGGCAGTCATACAAGGCATCGCCAAAGGTTGCGAACTGTCCGGCTGCGCGTTAATTGGCGGCGAAACCGCTGAAATGCCGGGCATGTACCCCGCAGGCGAATACGATTTGGCCGGTTTTGCCGTCGGCGCGGTAGAAAAAGCAAACATTTTGACGGGAGCTTCGATTGGCGCTGGCGACGTGGTGCTGGGTTTGAAGAGCAACGGCGTTCATTCCAACGGTTTTAGCTTGGTGCGCAAGTGCATCGAACGTGCAGAAGCTGCAGGCAACATCCCCGCGACGCTGGACAGCCAACCCTTCAAACAAGCGGTCATGGCGCCTACCCGTTTGTACGTGCTTAACGTATTGAAGGCATTAGCCGCTCATCCGCTCAACACCGCTGCAGACGGCACAACATCCGGCATCAAGGCCTTAGCCCACATCACAGGCGGCGGCCTGCTAGAAAACATCCCCCGCGTCCTACCCAAAGGCATGGCTGCCCACCTGACCAAAGGCAGCTGGCCGCAAACCGAGCTGTTCGCTTGGTTGCAAGCTACCGCCGGCATTGACGACATCGAAATGAACCGCACCTTCAACAACGGCATCGGCATGGTCGTCGTCGTTGATGCCGCCAGTGCAGCCGCTGTAACGCAGACTTTGCGTGATTTGGGCGAAACGGTGTTTGAAATCGGCGCGATTGCACCGCAGGGTGCGGGTGCGGCGGTTGTGGTTGGTTAAAATTTAGAAATTTACCTGATAAATACGCCTCTAGCCAGCGTTTTTATTACCTAAGCAGCTATTTAATTTATAGCATTTTTTGTATTTCATAGAAAGCAAAATTACATGCCAATAGCCAAAATTGAAGTTCTCCGTAGCCGCCCTGCCGCTGAAATTCAAGCCATGATGCAAGCACTCTATGAAGCGCAGCGTGAGGCGTTGAAAGTGCCTGAAGACGACAGGCAGATCAGGTATGTTGAACACAAACGCGAGCATTTCCCGATTCCACCGGGTAAAACCGAAAATTACACGATTATCGAAATTAGCATCTTCCCGGGGCGCTCGTTAGAAGCTAAACGAAACCTCTATAAAGGTATCTTCCAGCGCTTTGAAAAGCTAGGCATCCAAGCCTCAGACCTCATCGTGATACTCAACGAACCCGCACTGGAAAACTGGGGAATTCGCGGTTTACCAGCTTCTGAGGTGGAGATTGGGTTTAAATTGGATGTTTAGGCATTTTTATGGCATAAAATCTCGTCTAGCCGGCGTATTTATTGCTTTATTAGCTATAAATAATATAGCAATTTTCTTAGTCGTCGTAATGCCCACGGCAAGCTATAACATCTAAATCAATGTCATCAACGGCGTAAACCAGCCGATTTACCTCGTCTATGCGCCTTGACCAGTAGCCTGCGAGGTTACCCAAAAGCGGTTCTGGTTTTCCTATGCCTACAAAAGGGTCGCGCCGTGCTGCCTCTATCAGCAAATTTATGCGTTTCAGCGTTTTTTTGTCCTGCCCTTGCCAATAGGTGTAATCGTCCCACGCAGCGGGGGTGAACCGGATTGAGAGGCTCAAGCTTGTATCAATTCGCGACGAACAGCTTTACCCGCTTTGTGCTGTGCTATCGATTTGGCCAAATGAGCCGCATTGGCGGGGCTAGACAACAAATGCAAGGTTTCAGCCATGCTTTGAAAGTAGGCCAAAGACATGACCACAGCATCTTCCGCGTCGCGGCGGGTGATGATGGTGTAGTCGGCGTCGTCAATCACGCCGTCTAAGACTGTTTTTAAGCCGTTACGGGCTTCGGTGTAGCTGACGACTTTCATGGTTTTTCCTTGATACTATGACCTAGATGAGCGTTGCGAGTTGTCCAATATATTGCACATATTATATGCAATATAGCAATATGCGTTTAGAAAATAAAAAATCCCCGTAGCTCAGAGAGTTACGGGGATTTTTTACTTGCCTAACTTTTACATCTAGCAAAACTGGCGGAAACGGAGGCAATCACAGCACGAGGTTTTACGCCGGCTGCAGCCCGTTTTTATTTCAAATGCCTACATGGATGCCTACAAATCACGCCACCGCCGATAGTAATTCCCTGCGTGAATTCTAAATCCACAAACGCAAAAAACCC
>JANPLX010000045.1:0-21945 GCA_031422495.1 Polaromonas sp.
TCTGAGCAACGTGCGCCTATGGGGCAAGCTGTCATAGGTGGCGTCATTACCTCGTCATTGCTGACATTGGTCGTCGTTCCGGTGATGTATTGTTATATGGACGATTTGGCCAACTGGTTTTTGCGTCTGTGGCGTAAACCTTCGGTAAAGCTTGATAAAACGCAATAAGTGGGCTTAAGTTCACTTTACTTAACGCATAAAATATAAACACAAGCCATTTGATCAATTTGCGACAATACAGTCGCCATGAGGAAAAGTAGTCCATGAATATCGAGCAAGCCCGTTTCAACATGATTGAGCAGCAAATCCGCCCTTGGGAAGTGTTGGATGCGCATGTGCTGCAATTGTTAGCCGTCATCAAGCGTGAAGATTTTGTGCCACTGGCACATAAAGCGCTCGCTTTTGTCGATATGGAAATTCCACTTGGTTCAATCGCTTTGGGTCAAAGCATGCTGTCTCCAAAAGTTGAAGCCCGGATGCTGCAAGACTTGCAAATTCATAAGCACGAAACTGTTTTAGAAATTGGCACCGGCTCTGGTTTTATGACGGCTTTGTTGGCGCACCGTGCACAGTTTGTGACGACGCTTGAAATTGATGCGACATTGGCAAAAACAGCCAGACAAACTTTAGAAAATAACGACGTCTACAACGCCAAAGTAGTACACACCGATGGCAGCAAAGATTTGACCAGTTTTGGTACGTTTAACGTGATTGTGCTCAGCGGTTCCGTGGCTCAAATTCCTAGTGGCATACTCAACATGCTAAAAATTGGTGGGCGTTGCATGGCGATTGTGGGTGACGAACCAGTAATGCGAGCCACTTTGGTGCAGCGTGTGTCTGACACAGCGTTTGAAACCAAGCAAAGCTGGGACACGGTAGCCCCGCGTTTACTTGGTTTTCCGGAAACACCACGTTTTCAGTTTTGATCAAATCAATATGAGTGCCTCTGCGACCATTGATATCGACCATGTGCCTCCCGCACAACTGAGCGACTGGTTAGCAGCAAATCTAACTGAAGAGATAACACCCGTTGTTTTGGATGTACGTGAGCCTTGGGAAATTCAACGCGCTAGCGTGAAGCCTGCAAATTGTCATTTGGTTGTGATTCCAATGATGCAGTTACAGGCACGCATGACAGAATTGAAACGTGATGTCCCCACCGCTGTACTCTGCCATCACGGCGTACGCAGCCTGCAAGTTGCACGTTTTTTAGCTTTTAACGGATTCAGCACCGTTGCCAATATTTCTGGCGGCATTGAGGCATGGTCAATTGACTTTGACGCCAACGTGGCACGGTACTAATTTAGCGGAATAAGAAGAGGAAGAATATGTCTGCGCGATTCCCACAACTCTCAAAGATTTCATTCGCTGTGATAACCTCACTCACGACTTGGATATTGCCTGCTCAAGCACAAAACTTGGCGGATTTATACCAAACCGCTCGTAGTTATGATGCCAGCTATCAATCAGCACTTTCTTCAGCCAATGCGACGATAGCCAGAGGCGACCAATCGAAAGCGGGTATTTTGCCTGTTGCAGGGTTTCAAGCGGGAGCATCGCGCTCGGTGTTGGATGTGGTCGGCGCACCTAGTACTACCAATTTCAGTGGCCAAAATGCCACTTTAACAGCCTCGCAACCTTTGTACCGACCTGTCAACTGGGTGAATTTCGAGCAGGGAGAGAAGCAAGCATTTTTTGCAAAAGCTCAAATTCAATTGGCTGAGCAAGACTTGATTATTCGCACGAGCCAAGCTTATTTTGATGTTTTGGCGGCAGTGGATACTTTGACTTTTGTGTTGGCACAAAAGGCTGCTGTTGCTGAACAACTGGCCTCAGCAAAGCGGAATTTTGAGGTAGGCACATCGACCATCACCGACACGCGCGAAGCACAAGCGCGGTTTGATTTGGTAACGGCTCAAGAAATTGCCGCCGAAAACGAGGTACGTGTCAAAAAGATGGCGCTTGACCAGTTGGTAGGAAAAAGTAATATTGAGCCTAAACCATTGGTGATTCCGCTGACGCTACCAGCACTTTCTCCCAACGATGTAGCGCCATGGGTTGTGCAAACCGAAACCAGTCACCCCAACATCGCCCTGGCAAAACTGACGCTAGAAATTGCGCAGCTTGAAACCACCAAAGCAGAGTTGGGTCACAAGCCAACGCTTGATTTGAATGCCAGCTTAGGGATCAACCGCAACCAAGGTAGCGCCACCAGCGCCAGCAACACGCGTAGTAATTCTGGCACCGTTGGATTGGCCTTCAACTGGCCGCTATTTGCTGGCTTTGCTGTGCAAAACCGCATCAAAGAAACGCTTGCATTGGAAGACAAAGCACGGGCTGATTTAGATGTGACCAAGCGCGCCATTGCACAAGCTACCCGCACTGCATTCTTTGGTGTGCAATCTGGTCTATCAACTGTTAAAGCTTTTGAAGCAGCTGAATTTTCTAGTCAAAGCGCATTAGATGCTAATAAACTGGGTTACCAAGTCGGTGTGCGTATCAATATCGATGTGTTGAACTCGCAAAGCCAATTGTTTCAAACCAAACGCGATTTGGCTAAAGCGCGGTATGACGTGTTGCTGGGTGGCCTTAAACTCAAGCAAGCCAACGGCACGCTCAAACCAGAAGACATAGCGCCCGTAAACGCTTTATTAGCGAAGTAATGCTTGTATGGCTGCAGATGTTTTATCAGCTGCACCTTGGTATGAAGCAGCGAATGCAAGCGCCGATGATTGCGCCTTCTCATGCGAGTTAGCATCATTTAGCAATGCAAGCGTAATGTCTACTGCTGCAGTCATGCTAGAACTCTGAAATGCTGCCTTTGCTGCAAGGGCATCGTCTGCGGCTTGCGCAAAATTAAACGTCGAAGACCCCATCACAACTGGGCAGCCACAAGCAGCGGCTTCTATCAAGTTTTGCCCACCCAAAGGCTCAAAACTACCACCTAGCAAAGCCACATCACTCATGCCGTAATACAGCGCCATTTCACCCAAGCTATTGCCTAGAAAAATAGTCTTAGCTTCTTCAGGTGCATTTGAAGCATGAAGAATGGAATCATGTTCCAACCAGTCGCTGCGTTTTGAAACATTGAAGCCATGCTCTTTGATCAGCGTTTCAACATCGTTAAAGCGTTGCGGATGGCGCGGCACGATCAACCACTGCACAACAGTCAGGATTGATGCGTTTTTCTGCAAATACTGCAACAACAGAAGCTCTTCGCCTTCGCGCGAACTCGCAAATACTGCAATAGGTCGTTTGCTTTTTGCTTTCCAACTTTTACCTTTTGCTAATTGCAGAATATCTACTTGTGCATCAAACTTTAAGTTTCCAAAAATCTCTTTAACTGGCGCGCCTAGTTTTTCAAAGCGTGATGCATCGTCAATAGTTTGTGGCCACACGGCTGCTAAGGATCGGTAAGCAGGTCGCGCCAACCCTGCAAACTTTAACGTTTTCAAATACGTTTTTTCACTCATGCGCGCATTGGCTACGACGAGTGGCACTTCAAATTTTGCACAAGTGGCTGCCATGTTTGGCCACAGTTCCGTTTCCATCATGATGCCGATCCTTGGCTTGAAGTGCTGAATAAATCGCTCAGTCGCAGCCACCGTATCCCATGCTTGCCAGACTAGCACATCACCGTTATGCAGAAGTTTTTGACCCTCAGTACGGCCAGTCGCTGTACCGTTCGTCAACAACAATCTCATGTTCGGCAATTGTTGGCGCAAAGCTGCTATCAACACCGCCGCTGCACGTGTTTCCCCTAACGACACGGCGTGAACCCATACAAACTGCTGATCGGTAGAGGTTGTTTTAATGGCTGGTAGTTCGTACTGACCAAAGCGCTCTTCAATATTGAGCAAATAACCTGGCTCTGCAATGCCACGACGAGCTAGTTTACGTCGTAAAAATGGCTGCGCACACCACATCAAAAACGAATAGAGAGTCAGTATCATGCCGTTTGAGTTTGACTATTCACCGCCAACCAAGCTTGCCACACAGCGTCTACCGTCGGCGTAGGTTGCGCATAAATACTAACTTGGCGTGCTGACTGATTAGATGCAACCGGCCCAGTCCTCCAAGCTGTGTCAAAGTTATAAATTTGTACATGTGGCAAATCCAAAGCAACCGCCATGTGACTCAGGCCACTGTCCACACCAACCACACCTGCGCTGCTGCCCAGCACATCGAGCAATGCATCTAAACCCAAATGTGGCAAAACGCTGACTTCAACTTGACTCTTGATGAGTTCTTTTGCAATCTTCTCGCTTCGAAGCTTTTCTTCGACACTGCCATGCACGATCGCAACACCCAAGCCTTCTTCATGTAAGCGAAGACCTAGCTCTACCCAATTGTCGATAGGCCATAGCTTGTCTTCACGAGAGCTTCCATGCGCAAAAACAACCATTTTTGCTATATTATTCATGGCGTTACTATCAATAAATACGCCGGCTAGCAGTCCAAATAATATATATTTTTGTTGCACAAGGCTAATTTGATAACCAAGAGCTTTTGCGCACAACTCACGCGCCCTTTGTACGGCATGAATGTGCGGCTCTGTACGAATCGCCACGTCAGCCACCCAACGCGTGGGTGCTTCATAGCTTGATCCTTCTGTGCGATTCGCCATGGCATAGCGCTTTCCGCTTAGTGATAGTTTTGCGAGCCATGCGACAGCGGCTGATTTGGTTAAACCTTGTAGGTCTATCACGGCATCGTATTTTTCAAACTGCAAGTCGGATGTAAAAGCACGCCACGCATTTTTTGTTTCTCCGCTAAAAGGTAACTTTCGCCATTTGCGTAATTCGCATGTGATGACTTTGTTCACGCCACGGCATCGACGCACGACACCGGCAAATGAACGCTCCACAACCCAATCAATCTGTGCGTTTGGCAATGCTGTCTTGATGTCATGCACCACGGGCAGCGTGTGCAGCACATCGCCCAGTGACGAGAGTTTGACAATGAGTACCTTCAATCGCTGTGCCGATTTAAGTTAGTCAGCTCAATGCGCTGCAGTTTCAATCTTTGCATCTGGTTTGATGCGTTCGAGTAACGCAAGCATTTCGCCTTCGATGCGGTGCAAAGCCGCCTCGGTGTGACCCTCAAACCGCAACACCAGAACTGGGGTGGTGTTGGAGCCGCGAATCAAGCCAAAGCCATCTGGCCAATCAACCCGCAAACCGTCTATGGTGCTGATCACAGCTGGGGCTACAAACGTTGCCGGAGCGAGTTCAATCGCCTTGAGAATCAATGCGGGCGATTCACCTTCATCACACTTGACGTTCAATTCTGGTGTTGAGAAACTGTTGGGCAGCGCGTTCAGTACAGCGTTTGCATCAGGCGATTTACTCAAAATTTCTAAAATGCGACAACCTGCATAAGAACCATCGTCAAAACCATACCATCGTTCTTTAAAGAATATGTGGCCACTCATTTCACCGCCCAAAGGCGCTGCACCGCCATTTTTTTCAATCTCTTTCATCTTGGCTTTGATGAGGGAGTGGCCGGTTTTGAACATCAACGGCACGCCGCCCGCAGCTGTGATGGCAGGTGCCAAGCGTTGCGAGCACTTAACATCAAACAAAATCGTACCACCGGGAACACGGCTCAGCACATCTTGCGCAAACAACACCATTTGACGGTCGGGGTAAATATTTGTGCCGTCTTTGGTGACGATGCCGAGGCGATCACCATCACCATCAAACGCCAAGCCTAACTCAGCATCACTGCTTGCAAGTGCTTTGATCAGATCGTTCAAATTCTCAGGCTTGCTTGGGTCGGGGTGGTGGTTCGGAAAATTGCCATCCACCTCGCTGAACAGCTCAATCACCTCGCAACCCAATGCTCGGAATAGTGCGGGAGCCGATGCACCAGCAATGCCATTACCCGAATCGATGACGATTTTCATAGGGCGAGCGAGTTTGATATCAGACGTGATGCGCGAGAGGTATGCTGGCACCACATCGACAGTTTTCACACTACCGCCAGCTCGAAGTTTCCAGTTTTCAGCTTCCATCATACGGCGCAGCGCTTGGATTTCGTCGCCATAAATCGCCCGACCACCCATCACCATTTTGAAGCCGTTGTAATCTTTCGGGTTGTGACTTCCGGTCACTTGAATACCGCTTTTGCACAAGGTGTTAGCCGCGAAATACAAGATCGGCGTCGTCACCATGCCCGTATCAATCACCTCGACGCCAGAAGCGACCAAACCGCGAATCAGCGCTGTCGCTAACGATGGCCCACTCAAGCGGCCGTCGCGCCCGACAGCGACTGTTTTTTCGCCTTCGGCCAAAGCTGTGCTGCCAAATGCTTTGCCCAAGGCTTCTGCCATGGCTTCGTTGATAGTAGACGGCACGATACCGCGAATGTCGTAGGCTTTGAAAATAGAGGCTGTCACTTGCATGGGAGTGGGTTCCTGACGAGAAATGAATGTGAAACCGATAAAGTTACGATGAAATTTAGTCAATTGTAGGTTGCATTTGCGTTCAAACCCACTGTCCGCATGTCCGAAAATGGCTAACTTCCAATTCCAGCAAGCGTATGATTTGCCCATGAACATGACGAGCGATGAAACAACTGACGCCCTAGCCTGCTACCAAGCGATGAAATCGCACGATGCGCGCTTTGACGGGCGTTTTTTCGTGGCAGTTAACTCGACACGCATTTATTGCCGTCCCGTGTGCCGCGTCAAAATCCCAAAATTTGAAAACTGCCGGTTTTTTGACCTCGCCGCCCAAGCCGAAAGCCACGGCTATCGCCCTTGCATGCGCTGCCGTCCAGAGATGGCACCGCGCAACCTACCGTGGACAACTCAGGACGCTAGCAGCACCTTGGCACTACAAGCAGCACGTTGGTTGGATGAGCCAGCAGCTTGGCTGAGAAGCAACCCGTCCATCAGCCAACTCGCCGCGCATTTGGGTGTTTCAGACCGCCATGTGCGGCGGATTTTTGAAGCGCATTTCGGTATTTCACCGCTGCAATACCTGCAAACGCGCCGCTTACTGACCGCCAAGCAACTGCTGACTGACACGGACTTACCGACCTCGCACATCGCCATCGCTAGCGGTTTTGGCAGTGTACGGCGTTTTTCAGATGCATTTTTGACGCATTACCGACTCAACCCCAGTCAACTTCGCAAAACGGCTCGTAATTCTGATAACCGCGCTGATACCACCAGGAACCCAACCGTTTTGAAACCCGACTCAGCGGCGGGCTACTGCAGCGTTAAACTCAGCTACCGACCGCCCTATGACAGCCAATGGATGCTTGATTTTTTTCGAAAAAGACAATTAAATACTACTGAATTTATAGCATTAAAGTCAACTAATACAGCGGCTGTGTGGACATATAGTTTTAAATTGGGTGATAAACAATACCTAGGCTGGATATCGGTCGAATTTTTGAGTCATCAACCCATTGTCTTGCTCAAAGTCAGCGATTCTCTGCGTGAAGTGTTACCGCAAGTCATACGCCAAGTGCGTGCTTTGTTGGATTTGGACGCCGACCCGATGGCCATCAATACTGTACTTAAAAACAGCTTTGAATCGCCCAACGTCGATTTATCCGGCATCCGCGTACCGGGTTGCCTGAATGGGTTTGAGCTGGCAGTTCGGGCGATTTTGGGACAACAAGTCACCGTGGCTGCAGGACGAACCTTTGCCCAGCGCGTGGTGGATGCATTTGGCAGCAGTATTGAAACACCTTTTCCCAGTTTGACGCGGCTTTTTCCCACGTCGGAAGCTTTAGCTACTGCAAGTGTGGAAGCTTTAGGCCAGCTTGGCATTGTCAAACAGCGCCAATCGGCGATTGTGGCTTTGGCGAGGGCTGTAGCAAGTAAAGAGTTGTATTTGCATCCAAGTGTGGATATTGAAGCAACGATGGCAAAGTTGCGTGAACTACCAGGTGTGGGTGATTGGACAGCACAATACATCGCCATGCGGGCCCTGCGCTGGCCAGATGCGTTTGTAGCGGGTGATGTGGCGCTGCATAAAGCGATGGGCTTGTTGAATCGCGAACCAAAACTCAGCCCTGCCAAAACCGCTGCAGCCGCCCTAGAAGCCTCACAAGTTTGGCGACCATGGCGCAGTTATGCGGTGATGCGGGCATGGACGTCCTTGTCTAAGCCTGCATAAATCTTAATTTTACTACAATATTAATAGCAATATAATTAATAAATACGCCAGCTGCAGTCATTTTTAACTCAAAAAAAGCACATTTATCCTTAAATCAATCAATTAACGAAGCCAGATAGAGAAATCATTATGAAACACGACCCCAACATCGTTTATGCCGAGTTCAGCAGTGCACAGGGTAATGTCTATCTCGCTGCGACGACGCGCGGATTAGCTGGTATGTGGTTCACGGATCAGCGGCATTTGCCAGATGTTTCAGCGTGGGAACAGGTCGATAACGCCTCGCAGCAACGCGTTTTGAAAGAAACTCAACGGCAACTACAGGCGTATTTTGCAGGCCAGTTACGACAGTTTGACATACCACTAGATTTAAGCGCTGGCACTGCATTTCAACAATCAGTTTGGCGAGCGCTATTAGCCATTCCCTTTGGTAAAACCACCAGCTATGGCGCTTTGAGCAGCAGTATTGGCAAGCCCTTGGCAGTTCGCGCAGTGGGCACAGCCATCGGGCGCAACCCGATTGGCGTCATCGTGCCTTGCCACCGGGTAATTGGGGCAGATGGTTCTCTGACCGGGTATGCAGGTGGCTTGCATCGCAAAGAAGCGTTTTTGAAGCTAGAAGGCGCGCTGCCAGCGCATATAACGGCCAAGCAGGCAGTACTTTTATGATGTTTACGACATTAATCGTGGGCATGAAAGTCATGAATAGCTGGCATTTTTAATCTGCTTTGTATGCCATGATTACCTGATATGAAAAAAACCTTTTTTCTCGAATTTATCGCCTTAGCCGCCATTTGGGGCTCGTCTTTTTTGTTCACACGCGTTGCCTCGCTTGAATTTGGCATTTTTGCGACTGCAGCGCTACGGGTTGTCATAGCGTCGGTAGTTATGTTGCCAGTTTTGCTGTACAGCGGACACTGGGGTACTTTCAAACAAAGAGCTAAGCCCATATTGTTTGTCGGTTTGTTGAATTCGGGCATTCCATTCGCCCTGTTTGCTTATGCCGTGTTGTCTATCACGACGGGTTTATCGTCGATTTTGAACGCCACCGTACCATTATTTGGCGCGCTGGTAGCGTGGCTGTGGTTGAAAGACAAGCCTTCGTCGTCGCGCATTATTGGTTTGGTGGTTGGCTTCGTGGGCGTGGCGCTACTCGCAGGCGATGGCGCGAGCTTCAAACCTGGCGGCTCAGGCTGGGCTGTTTTAGCTTGTTTAGCAGCAACTTTTTGCTACGCACTTGCAGCCAGTTTCACCAAAAAATACCTCATGGGCGTACCACCGATTGCCACAGCAACAGGCAGCCAGTTCGGAGCATCCTTGGGCTTAATCTTGCCAGCCTTGTGGTTTTGGCCGAGCAAAATGCCTAGCTTAGGTGCGTGGGGATCAGTCATCGTGATGGCGGTTTTATGCACCGCTGTGGCGTATGTGTTGTACTTTCGTTTGATAGAAACGGCAGGACCCAGCCGTGCATTAACAGTCACCTTTTTGATTCCTGTCTTCGCCATCATTTATGGTGCACTGTTTTTGAACGAGGTGATTACGCTTTGGATGATTCTGTGTGGCTGCATCGTGGTGTGCGGTACTGCGCTGTCGTCAGGCTTGTTGAAAATCAAGGCTTTAGATGGCAAAGTTCAGACGCAATACGTAAATTTAGAGCAAATAAACCACAGTTCAAGCCAGAAACAGCCTGAACGCAAGCTAGAATAAGAGCCTAAGGAAGCGTGGCCGAGCGGTTGAAGGCACCGGTCTTGAAAACCGGCGACGGAGTGATCTGTTCGTGAGTTCGAATCTCACCGCTTCCGCCATATTTGTTGGAAGCCCTTTGAAAATCATCTGGAAGCCATAAGCATGAAAAAACTCGTTATTTCAATCGCAACGACTTTGATGGCTGCTGCTGTTTTGGTAGCTTGTAATGGCAGTGGGACGAATTCTAGCGATATCACAAGCGAAGATCAGCCACTTGCTAAGGCCGTTTGCACAAGTTTGAAAAATTGGAAAGAAGTGGGAATAGGCATGAGCGCCGCTCAAATTGAAGCTCGTTTAGGTAGGCCTGCAAAAATCGACACCACGACAACAACAACGACCTACACGTATGAACGTTGCCGTGGATTCTTGATTCAAACAGCAGATGCGGTTCCTGCCACAGGGACTGCAGCAGCAATACCAGCCAAATTTAGCGTAACTGATGTAAGTGGCGTTGTTGTTTTAAGCGGTTCGCGTGGAGTTACCAGCGTTACTACACCAGAGAGAATTGACGAAGTGATCGCGTGTGAGTTAGATTATTACAATTACAGAGAAGAACAAGGTATCTGTAGAAATTCTTCCACTCCCTTTTAATTCATAAAAACAATTCCTGCAAATCACTTAAAAAATCAAACCCACGCTCAGTGGGTTTAATGCTTTTGGGGGTTTGAATAAGCAAATTTTTGTCAATCGCTTGCTGCAATCCAGGCTGCAAAGCTGACAAAGCCAAGCCGGTTCGCTCAAAAAACATTACTGGATCAAAACCTTCTTTCAAACGCAGCGCGTTGAGCATGAACTCAAACGCGAGTTCTTTATGTTTGATGTCTTCGTCTTGCGTCACGGCATTACCAAGCAAAGCATTCTGCATGTACAACTTTGGCTCGCGGTAACGCACTTGCCGCACAACACGGTGCGCAAAGCTGAGTTTGCTGTGTGCGCCTGCACCCAAACCCAAATAATCGCCAAACTGCCAATAATTGAGGTTGTGCCAGCAGCGATGGCCGAGTTTGGCATAGGCGGAAACTTCGTAGCGGTCTAAACCTGCGCCACCCAACAACTCGGTCAATTTGTCCAACATCGCATACGCCGTGTCTTCTTCAGGCACAACGGGCGGGAACTTGGCGAAATAAGTGTTGGGTTCGATGGTGAGGTGATAGATCGAGATATGCGGCGGCGATAAGGATAAAGCGGTTTGCACGTCGCGCTCTAAGTCTGCAATGTTCTGACCAGGCAAGGCGTACATCAGGTCTAAATTGAAGGTATCGAAGGATTGCGCGGCCTCTTCGACAGCGGCAAAAGCCTGCGCACTGTCATGCACGCGACCTAAGGCTTTGAGGTGTACGTCGTTGAAGCTTTGTACGCCTATCGACAATCGAGTCACGCCAGCCGCTCTGAATGCCTTAAAACGGTCTTTTTCAAAGGTGCCGGGGTTGGCTTCTAGGGTGATTTCACAATCTGGGTCTAGTTTCACTCTAGCTCGAATATCACCTAGCAATCGGTCAATCGATATTGGTGAAAACAAACTCGGCGTGCCACCACCAATGAAGATGCTGTGAACGGGTCGCCCCCAAATCAATGGCAAAGAAGCGTCTAAATCCGCAACCACGGCGTTGATGTAACGCTCTTCAAGTTCGGCAGAGAGTACGCCACCAGATTGCACTTCATGCGAATTAAAGTCGCAATAAGGGCATTTTTTCAAGCACCACGGCAGGTGAATGTACAAAGACAGCGGCGGCAAAGCTGCCAATTGCAGCAAACCAGAACGCATGTAATGGCTGATGTCCTTGGGTTTTTGTGTCGCAGCAGCAGCTGGAAAATCCGAAACCACCGGAAGAATGGGAATAACTTGGCTCAAAACCATCGTTCCTGCATCAACTGCACCATCTGCTTAGCAGCTTGGCCACGGTGACTCATAGCGTTTTTCTCAACGTCGCTTAACTGTGCAAAAGTTTTGCCGATTTTAGGTAAAAACATCACCGGATCGAACCCGAAGCCGTTGATTCCAATAGGTTTTTCGGTGATTTCACCAACAGCACGACCGACTGCAATCAGCGGCTCTGGGTCGTCTTTTGAACGCACAGCCACCAAGGTACTGACCAAGGCGGCACGGCGATTTGACTGTCCTTTAAGCTGCTCCAACAAGGCTTTGACATTGTTACCGTCGCCTTTTTCATAGCCAAACTGCATCGCATAAAACGCGGTATCCACCCCTGGCAAGCCGCCAAAGGCATCAACGCACAGCCCCGCGTCATCAGCGATAGCAGGCAAGCCTGTTGCGCTGCTGGCGTGTCGGGCTTTGGCCAAGGCGTTTTCTATGAAGGTGCGAAACGGCTCTTCTGCTTCACCCACGCAGAGATTGGCTTGCGGAACCAACTCTAAGCCCAAAACGGCGAACAAAGCTTGCAGTTCAACCAATTTGCCAGCGTTGTTGGAAGCGAGCACTAATTTCATATAAATTCGTCTAAATTAGCGTCAATACACTTAAACTTCGTCATTTTATCTAAAAATATAGTTTAAAACAGCTGCAGCCGGCGTATTTATTGCCTATAGTGCTATTAATATTATAGTAAATTAAGATTTCACGAATGCTTGTTGCTGCATATTGATCAAATCAACAATGCCATTTTCAGCCAATTGCAGCAATGCGTCCATCTCTTTACGAGAAAAAGCAACGCCCTCTGCTGTACCTTGGACCTCGATGAAATGGCCGGCACTGGTCATCACCACATTCATGTCCGTATCGCAAGCCGAGTCTTCTGTGTATTCTAAATCCAGTAGCGGTGTGCCTTGCACGATACCCACAGAAATCGCAGCAACGGCTTGGTGAATGGGCGACTCGGTCAGTTTGCCAGAGGCGATCAAGCCGTTAACAGCATCTTGTGCAGCGACAAATGCGCCTGTAATACTGGCAGTGCGGGTGCCGCCGTCGGCTTGAATCACATCGCAATCAAGGTGAATTGTGCGTTCACCGAGCTTTTTAAGGTCAAAAACAGCACGCAAAGAACGGCCAATCAGGCGCTGAATCTCTTGCGTTCTGCCACTTTGTTTGCCGCGTGCGGCTTCGCGGTCACTACGGGTATGCGTAGCGCGGGGCAGCATGCCGTACTCGGCGGTGACCCAGCCTTCGCCGCTACCGCGTTTGTGGGCCGGTACTTTTTCTTCGACCGAGGCATTGCATAGTACTTTGGTATTGCCAAATTCGATCAACACCGAGCCTTCGGCGTAGTTGGTGTAGTTGCGGGTGATGCGTACAGGGCGCAACGCGTTGGCTTTGCGGTCGTCGCTTCTTACAAATGCTGTCATGTCATAGCTTTCAAAAATTTTAGAATATGTTTAGAAGGTGTTTTAAAGATGAATTATTTACTAGGCTGGTAATTCGCTAGCGCTGATTGCAGCTCAAACACCGATTGCGGCCGTGCCAAGGGGTCGAGCGCCATGCACCATTCGACAACTTCGATCAATTTGTCAGAGTACGCCTCACTTTTGCGCATGAGCATGTCTGGCACGGGGTCTTTATCGCGGCGCTTCACCACCTCAGTCGGCGGGAAACCCAGCATCATAGAGTACAAACAAGCGCCGATGGCATAAATATCGGTCCAAGGGCCTAAATTAGAATCGCGCCGGTACATTTCAGGTGCAGCAAAGCCGGGTGTATACATAGGCTGGGTGTAGTTACCGTCTTTATTCAAGACTTCGCGGGTAGCACCAAAATCAATCAACACGGCTGTGTCGTCATCGGTAATGAATAAATTGGCGGGTTTGATATCCAAATGCAGCATTTTGTTTTGATGCACTACGCGTAAGCCCTGCAAAATCTCGTCAAACACGCTGCGAATAGTTGATTCGCTGAAGGCACGGCCAGCTTTAATTTGCCTCCCCGCCATGATGTAATCTTGCAGCGTGGCGCCTTCCAAGTAGTTCATCACCAAGTAAACCGTTTCGTTTTGTCGAAAGAAATTCAGCACACTGACGACCGACGGATGCGAGATTTGAGCGAGCGAGCGACCTTCTTCAAAAAAACTTTTGAGGCCTAAGCGGTACAACGACAACTTATCGGGCAACACTTGCGGCGCCAGCTGGCCAACCAACCGTGTCGCTAGCGCTGCAGGTAAATACTCTTTGATAGCGACTTGCTGGTTCAAGCTATCAAGCGCCAAATACACCAAACTAAAACCACCCTCTGACACATGGCGGACAATACGGTAGCCACCAACCATGGTTTGGGGTGGAAGTGGAGTCAGCGTTTCTTTTGCCATAAATATTCAAATAAATATTAAAAAAACGATGCTGACGCTAGATGTTTTAAGATAAGAATAAAGGAAAAATTCACAATGGCAGTTTACAGCATGACGGGTTATGCCAGTGCAGCTACCGCGATGGCGACGGGTACTTCGCAAGAAATCCAGCTTTCGGTAGAAATTCGTTCGGTCAACAGCCGCTTTTTAGACATCTCTTTTCGCCTGCCTGACGAGCTGCGGCAAGCCGAACCTGCATTGCGTGCGCTGATTACCGCCGATATCAAGCGCGGCAAAGTAGAAGTGCGTGCCGCGCTTGAAAACATCCTGCAAAACCTGCCCATGAAGCCGTCAATAGCGATGTTGGAGCAATTGCAAACGATACAAAAAGACATCCAACTCACCCTGAAAGATGCGCGCGGTTTGAGCGTAGCTGATGTGATGAGATTATCTGGCTCACAAGGAAATTCACTAGGAAATAGCACTGAAACGACAGCATCTTTGCTAAACATCACGCAAACTGTTGTGATTGATTTACTCGCTTCGCGTGAGCGTGAAGGCGCTAGACTAGCGCAGATGATGCAGTCGCACCTCGTGCAATTGCGCGCACTAGCCTCTCAAGCTGGGCCACTGATTCCCATCTTGGTGGCGCAGCAGCGCAGCAAATTTATGGATCGTTGGAACGAAGCTTTAACGATGGATATGGGAAAGACTGAAAGCAAGCCCGAAGCCAATCAAATGGCGATGGATCGGGCTTTGAACGAAGCCACCGCCTTTGCCATTCGTATCGACGTAGCAGAGGAGCTAACGCGCTTAGCTTCGCATTTAGACGAAATCGAGCGGTTACTCAACAAAGGTGGCGAAACCGGTAAACGACTTGACTTTTTGATACAGGAAATGCACCGTGAAGCGAATACTTTGGGCGCAAAATCGTCGGTTCTGGAGTTAACCCGAATTTCGGTAGAGATGAAGGTTCTCATCGAGCAAATGCGTGAGCAGGTACAGAACATCGAGTAAGTGCGCCAGTAACTGCAAAATGACGGGTAAATCCTCTGTAAAATAGGATATGGATTACCCTGGTCAACTTTTTGTCGTCGCCGCACCCAGTGGGGCTGGAAAATCAAGTCTAGTCAAAGCTTTGCTCGAGCTTGATTCTCGCGTTCACCCCTCGATTTCACACACGACACGCGCTCCGCGTGGCCAAGAAAAGCATGGCCGGGAATACTACTTTATCTCAAACGACGAGTTTGATGACATGGTTGCTTCTCATGCTTTTGTTGAGTGGGCGAATGTTCATGGTCGGCAATATGGCACCTCTAAAAACACCATAGAAGACCGTATTTCTAAAGGTGGCGACGTGATTTTGGAGATTGACTTCCAAGGCGCCCTACAAATCAGCAAAATATTCACCAATGCAGTGCTGATTTTCATCTTACCACCCAGCTGGGAGGAGCTTCGCTCGCGCTTAGAGCGACGCGGTGAAGACACGACCGAAATCATCGATTTGCGCCTCAAAAACGCCGCCTTAGAGGTGGATCAGGCCAAAGAATTCGATTTCGTTATAATCAATGAGTTGTTTGACCGTGCGCTTTTTGACCTCAAAGCCATCGTTCACTCGCAACGCCTTAAATTTGCAGCCCAACTTCGAGCTCGACCTGCGGTTTTTGAAGCATTGCAAATTTCCTAATTTATTGACCTATTCTGGAGCTACCCATGGCACGTATCACCGTTGAAGATTGCTTAGTGCAAATTCCAAACCGCTTTCAATTGGTATTGGCTGCCACTTACCGTGCACGCATGTTAAGCCAAGGCCATGCCCCAAAGATTGAATCCAAAAACAAGCCTTGCGTGACCGCTTTGCGCGAAATCGCTGACGGCAAAGTCGGCATTGAAATGTTGCGCAAAGTGCCGCTTTGAAGCACTAAGCTGCGCTGAACAAGCACAAACAACGAAAAGCACCGCAAACCGGTGCTTTTTTTGTCCCTAAAATTCGTAAATCAGGGCAAACAGCAACGCAAACCGCTAAAGTGTAGGTATGACCCCGCAGATCAGTTCAACCGCGCTTTCCGAAAAACCCAGCAAATCCTTGCTTGGGTCTGTGCTGCCTGCAAAATCTAACACCAAAACACCAAACAATGCAGCAACAAAAGCTGTCACGAAAACAGTAGCCAAAGCCACCGCCAATGCTGCTGCTGCCAGCTTTGCGGCCTTGACTGAGAAATTAGATTATTTGGACAAAGCAGACATCGAGTCGGTTCGTCAGGCCTACCGATTTGCAGATGAATCGCATTTAGGCCAACTTCGGCAAAACGGCGAACCTTACATCACGCACCCGATAGCTGTTGCAGCGCAATGTGCGACTTGGAAACTGGATGCGCAAGCGCTGATGGCGGCATTGCTGCACGACGCAATTGAAGACTGCGGCGTCACCAAAGCTGAGTTAATCGAGCGTTTCGGCTCACCCGTCGCTGAACTGGTCGATGGCTTAACCAAGCTGGAAAAGCTGCAATTTGACACACGCGAAGAAAATCAAGCTGAATCATTCCGAAAAATGCTGTTGGCAATGGCTCGAGACGTGCGGGTGATTTTAATCAAACTCGCTGACCGAAGCCACAACATGCGCACCTTGAGTGACATGCCACGCGACAAATGGCAACGCATTTCTTCCGAAACTCTAGATATTTATGCACCCATCGCGCATCGGCTGGGTTTAAACCAAACTTATCGTGAGTTGCAAGATTTGGCCTTTAGACATTTGCAACCGTGGCGTTATGACATTTTGTCTAAAGCTGTGGCTAAAGCCCGTAATCGCCGTCGAGATTTGATTGACGCGGTGCGAAAAACAGTTGAAGCCTCGTTTTCTACTATCGGCATGGCAACGCAAATTTTGGGTCGCGAAAAAACGCTGTATTCAATTTATCGCAAGATGGACGAAAAACATCTGAGCTTTGCACAAGTCACCGACATTTATGGTTTTCGCATCGTCGTTCCAACGGCCTTGGACAGCTATACGGCGCTGGGTTTGATGCATCAACTCTACAAACCAGTGCCTGGAAAGTTCAAAGATTACATTGCTATTCCCAAACTCAATGGCTACCAGTCTTTGCATTCCACCTTGGTTGGGCCCGCTGGCGTGAATGTGGAGTTTCAATTCAGAACACAAGCCATGGACGTCGTTGCTGAATCTGGCGTAGCAGCCCATTGGTTGTATAAAACGAATATGGAAGACGCCCAAGCCGCCGATCGCATGGGTTCGAAATGGCTGCAATCATTACTTGACATTCACGACGAAACGCGAGATGCGGCTGAGTTTTGGGATCACGTAAAAATTGATTTATTTCCTGATGCAGTTTATGTTTTTACACCTAAAAACAAAATCATGTCGATGCCGCGTGGCGCCACCATGGTGGACTTTGCCTATGCGATTCACAGCAATGTGGGCGACCACACCATTGGCGCCAAAGTCAATGGCGACCAAGTGCCCTTGCGCACGGAATTGAAAAATGGCGATATCATTGAGGTCATCACCACGCCAACCTCTAACCCCAACCCAGCCTGGCTAGGCTTTGTCAAAACGGGGCGTGCGCGCTCAAAAATTCGCCATTACCTCAAAACCATGGCGCAAACGGAAGCGGTTGAGTTAGGTGAAAAACTTTTGACGCAAGCTGTTAGGGCAGAGGGCTTACAACAATTACCCGATATGGCACAAATTAACATTGCCATTTGGGACAAATTACTGCGCTTCACAGGCAACAAAGAACGCAGCGATTTGATGTCCGACATTGCTTTGGGAAAGCGCGTTGCCAGCATTGTTGCCAAGCGATTGGTACAATTGTTGACAGAAAGTGGCGAAAAACCAGATGCTTTGCTCATCACACGCGAACGCTTCTTTGCGCCAGAACAACTCTCGCAAGGTGCCATCACTTTAGACGGTAGCGAAAATGCCTCGGTGAAATTTGCATCTTGCTGCCGCCCTATTCCAGGCGACAGTATTTTGGGTTACCTTGGACGCGGCGAAGGTTTAACCGTTCATATCGCGCAGTGCCCCGTCGTCAAACGCTTGCAACACAAAGACGCCGAACGCTTCATCGTCGTTGAATGGGCCGAAGAAACCATACGTAATTTTGAAGTTGGTGTCATCGCTACCGTCGCCAATGGCAAAGGTGTTTTAGCTAAGGTAGCAGTTACCTTGGCCAATTCTGAATCGGACATTTCGCATGTAGACATGGGCGCTGAATACGCTCAGGATGCTACAGATCTGCGTTTTGTCATCACGGTGCGTGATCGTGCCCACCTGGATGTGGTACTGAAAAACTTGCGCCGTACAACCTCAGTATTAACGGCTGCGCGCATGCTGCCCAGCGGCATGACCGCGCTGTAAGATTCTTAAACGCATCTAAATCAATGGTGATTTAGATGACGATATTCATTATTTTTTCACCGCCGCTTTTGGGTACTCAACCCGAATAATCTCAATGTCTTGACTGCCACTAGGTGAGGTTAACCGCACAACATCGCCCACTTGCGTCCTCAGCAAAGCGCGCGATATCGGCGACACCCAGCTGACCTGATGCTGCAAATTGTCAGCCTCATCGATCCCTAAAATGGTCACCGTGCGCTGCAAGCCACTAACTTCCTCGTATGTTACTGTCGCTCCAAAGAAGATCTGTTCACTGCCAAAATGCACGCTTGGATCAGTAATTTCAGCAATTTCCAAACGTTTGGTTAAGAACCGAATCCGTTTGTCAATTTCACGCAACCGTCGTTTGCCGTAAATATAATCGCCATTTTCAGAGCGGTCACCATTGCTAGCAGCCCAATGAACCACCTCCACCACTTTGGGGCGCTCAACATCAATTAACTCGAATAACTCCGCACGAATACGAGCATACCCTGCTGGCGTGATGTAGTTTTTTCCGCCAATAGGCAGTGGCGGCAAACCAATATCGTCGTCATCCTCAGAATCGGTTTCTTTGGTAAAGGCTTTGTTCATTTGCGAATAATTGGTGGGCCCCCCGTGAGTCGAACACGGCACCAACGGATTATGAGTCCGCTGCTCTAACCAAGCATGAGCTAGGGGCCCGAATTTGGATTGACGACGTATCAAACCAACTCAGTATTGTAATTGCTCTGACAGTCGGGTTTCCTGAGCTATTTTTGATGACTCAGCGCGTTGCTGACCAATTTTGAGGTGATGTCGACGATTTGTATCATGCGGTCGTAGTGCATGCGGGTAGGGCCGATGACGGCTAAAGTGCCCACAATTTGGCCGTCCACCTCATAGGGTGCGCTGACGACGGACAAATCCTCAATCGGCACAACATGGCTTTCGCCGCCAATGTAGATGCGCACGCCCTCAGCTTGGCTGGAGGTGTCTAACAGTCGCATCAGTTGCGTTTTTTGCTCAAAAAGATCGAATGCACGCCGTAGTTGACCCATATCGGTCGAAAAATCGCTCACAGAGAGCAGATTACGTTCGCCCGCAATCACCACCTCGTCTTGCTCTTGCGCCAACACTTCAGAGCCGATTTGCACGGCGGCATTCATCAACTTGGCGATTTCACCTCGCAGTTGGTCAACTTCGAGTTTGAGTCGCTCTCGAACTTGCTCTATCGCCATGCCAGCGTAATTGGCGTTGAGGAAGTTGGACGCTTCCAGCAATTGCGTTTGCGAAAAATCTGCTTCCGTAAAAATGACCCTGTTTTGCACGTCGCCATCGGGAGCGACGATGATGACCAAATAGCGTTTTTCAGACAATTTCAAAAATTCGATATGTCTAAATACCGACGTTCGCCTAGGTGCAATCACCACCCCGACAAACTGTGACAGGCTGGAGAGCAAATGCGCCGCGTTGGCAATCACCTTCTTGGGCTGCTCTGCGGCCAAGATTTGCGGCGCAAAGGTTTCGCGCTGCGCGGTGAGCATGGTGTCCACAAATAACCTGTAGCCGCGTGTGGTTGGAATACGCCCTGCTGAGGTGTGCGGACTTGCAATCAAACCTAATTCTTCTAGATCTGACATCACATTGCGAATGGTTGCCGGTGAGAGTTCTAGGCCAGATGCGCGAGATAGCGTGCGCGAGCCTATGGGTTGCCCATCAGCAATATAGCGTTCTACCAACGCTTTTAACAATAACTTGGCTCTGTCGTCTAGCATGCAGGCATTTTAGTATGATGTAGTTTAGATAACATCTTTAAATTCGATGCAACATTCGCCCTCTCATTCGCAATCACACTTTTCTAAAGTTGCCTTGATTGGCAAATTTCTTGCCCCTAGCCTAGCTAGTAACGCAGGAGTGTTGGAAGATATTGCCCAGTTTTTGACACATTTGGGTTGCCAAGTCGTGCTCGAATCAACCACAGCGCAGCTTTCGAGCATTTCGCAATATCCGACCTTAGATGTTCAAGGCATCGGTGCGCAGTGCGATTTAGGTTTGGTGGTCGGTGGCGATGGCACCATGCTGGGCATTGGTCGCCAGCTAGCACCTTATGGTGTGCCGCTGATAGGAATCAACCAAGGACGCTTAGGCTTCATCACAGATATTGCGCTGGATGACTACCAAAGCGTGCTCAAACCCATGCTAATGGGCGAGTTTGAGGAAGACCATCGCAGCTTGATTCATGGCCATGTCATGCGTGACGGTCATTGTGTGTTTGACGCTCTGGCGATGAACGATGTGGTGATTAACCGTGGCGGCACGTCTGGCATGGTGGAGCTGCGTGTCGTGGTGGATGGCCATTTTGTGGCTAACCAACGAGCCGACGGCCTGATCATTGCCACACCAACGGGTTCGACAGCCTATTCATTGTCTGTTGGCGGGCCTTTGTTGCACCCGTCTGTGCCAGGTTGGGTGCTTGCACCGATTGCACCGCACAACTTGTCAAATCGTCCTATTGTGCTGGCCAATGCGGTCGAGGTGACGGTAGAAGTCGTCGCGGGCCGTGATGCGAGTGCCAATTTCGACATGCAATCCATCACCGAAATGCAAATCGGCGATTGCATCAAAGTCACAAAATCACAATATTCAGTGCGGTTTTTGCACCCCAAGGGATGGAGCTATTACGATACGCTTCGAAAAAAACTGCATTGGAACGAAGGGGGATCTTAAGCATGGCGCTGAAGAGAATTGCGCTGCGTGATTTTGTCATCGTACGCGAACTGGAGCTTGATTTAAGCAGCGGTTTTACGGTGCTGACAGGAGAAACCGGCGCCGGTAAGTCTATTTTGATTGACGCGCTGCAACTGGCGCTGGGCGCACGTGCAGACACGGCATGGGTGCGCGAGGGTGCAAACCGCACCGAGGTGAGCGCTGAATTTGATATTTCTACGGCTCGCAAAGCTTGGCTTAACGATTGGTTGAACGACGCAGGTTTCGAGGTAGAAGACACTTTACTGCTGCGACGCACGGTTGATACAGCAGGCAAAAGCCGCGCATGGATCAACGGCAGCACAGCTACAGCATCTCAACTCAAAGAATTAGGCGAAGAACTGGTTGATATTCACGGTCAACATGCTTGGGCGACGCTGAGCCGTGCAGATGCAGTGCGCGGTCTGCTAGATGCCTATGCTGGGAACAATTGCCTGCCATTAAGTGCGTTTTGGATGCAATGGCGCAGTGCCATCAAAGCGTTGGATACCGCCAAATCGGCCATGCACAACCTACAAAACGAGCGCGAACGCGTGCTATGGCAAATAGCTGAAGTAGGCAAACTCGCCCCTGGTGCAGACGAATGGCCTGATTTAAACGGACAGCACAGCAAATTATCGAACGCGCAATCGCTCTTAGAAGCCGCGCAAACAGCGTTTTCTGCACTGCAAGATGATGAATCTGG
>JANPLX010000046.1:0-6073 GCA_031422495.1 Polaromonas sp.
GGCATGAGTGCTGAAGAAGCGCCTGTGATTCTCAATTTGATTCGGCAACTCAAAGCAGATAAAAGCAAAACTATTTTATTGGTAGAGCACAAAATGGATGTGGTGCGGGAACTGGCCGATCGCATCATCGTGTTGCACAACGGCCAATTGGTAGCCGATGGTGAACCCGCTGAAGTGATTGCTTCGCCCATTGTGCAAGAGGCGTATTTGGGCATTGCGCCATCATCTGAAACCGTTCGGGCTGAGCCTGTCGAAGCCCTTCGACAAGCTCAGGGCGAACGGATAGTGGGGACGACGCAGTGATGGAAAACAATCTTCTAGAACTCAAGGGCGTGCATACCCATATCGGCGCGTACCACATCTTGCATGGCGTGGACTTGGTCGTGCCGCGTGGCCAGCTCACCATGCTATTGGGGCGCAACGGTGCGGGTAAAACCACCACCCTGCGCACCATCATGGGTTTGTGGCATGCCAGTCAGGGGAGCATCAAATTTGCAGACCGTGACATCACCGCACTCAACACGCCCGATATTGCGGCATTGAACATTGCCTACGTGCCAGAAAACATGGGCATCTTCGCTGACCTGACGGTGAAAGAAAACATGTTGCTGGCCGCTCGGCAATCTAAACGCGCCAGCCAGATGGATGAGAAGCGTCTAGCTTGGATTTTCTCGTTGTTTCCCGCTGTAGAAAAATTCTGGAACCACCCTGCCGGCAAACTGTCTGGCGGTCAAAAGCAGATGCTGGCGGTCGCGCGTGCGATTGTCGAGCCACGTGATTTACTCATTGTGGACGAGCCCAGCAAGGGTTTGGCGCCCGCCATCATCAACAACATGATTGACGCCTTTGCCCAACTCAACGCGACCGGAACCACCCTGCTGGTTGTGGAGCAAAACATCAACTTCGCCAAGCGGCTGGGCGACCATGTCGCCGTGATGGACAACGGGCGTGTCGTCCATGCCGGAACGATGCTGGCACTGGCTGACGATGAAGTTTTGCAAAAATCATTGCTGGGATTGGCCTTATGAAATTTGACCAAATCAAGCTGGCTTTGAATCAACTCGACTTTGACTGGAAACCCTTGGCTTTGGTGCCCTTGCTGGCAGTTTTTGTATTTCCATTCATTGGGTCAAGCTCAACGTGGCTGACATTAACTGTAGCGGGTTTGGCCATGGGGATGATTATTTTCATCATCGCCTCTGGTCTTACTTTGGTTTTTGGCTTGATGGATGTGCTCAACTTTGGGCACGGTGTGTTCATCGCGTTGGGGGCTTTTGTAGCCACGACAGTGCTGGGGTTGATGGGTAACTGGACAGGTTCGCCAGAGATTTGGCGCAATTTGGTCGCTATTTTTCCTGCTATTTTGGTAGCCATGCTGGTTTCAGGCGCGGTTGGTTTGGCTTTCGAGCGTTTCATCGTTCGCCCTGTGTATGGGCAGCACCTCAAACAAATTTTGATCACCATGGGCGGCATGATCATTGGTGAAGAACTCATCAAAGTGGTTTGGGGACCTGCGCAAATACCTTTGCCATTACCAGAAGGCTTACGTGGTTCCGTATTGATGGGTGACGCAGCTATTGAAAAATACCGCCTACTAGCCGTCATGGTGGGGTTGCTGGTTTTTGCCATCTTGGCGTGGACGCTCAGCCGCACCAAAATTGGCCTACTGATACGTGCTGGCGTGCAAGACCGGGAAATGGTCGAGTCTTTCGGTTACCGCATCAAGCGTCTTTTTGTTGGCGTGTTTGTCGTCGGTAGTGCGCTAGCGGGTTTGGGTGGCGTGATGTGGGGTTTGTACCAGCAAAGCGTGACGCCACAGATGGGTGCGCAAGTCAATGTTCTCATCTTCATTATCATCATCATCGGTGGACTAGGTTCAACGGGCGGTGCTTTAATCGGCGCTTTGTTAGTCGGGCTGATGGCCAACTACACCGGCTTTTTACTCCCCAAAGTCGCCTTGTTTTCCAACATCGCACTGATGGTGGCGATTTTGTTATGGCGGCCGCAGGGCGTTTACCCTGTGGCGAACAGATAATGAACACCCCCCGGCTTGCCCACTTCGTGTGGCCGCTTTCCCCCTTGCTGGGGGCAACACCAGCAGCCCGGCAAAGCCGGTTCTGCGGTGTTTCTGGCTTAAGAAACGTTTTCTTTTGAGGCGATTGTATGTTGCAGCGACTTCTATCCAACGATTTCCCCCGCAGCCGTGTACTGGCCGTGTTGCTCGTGCTGCTGCTGCTCGGCTTGGCGGGTGCGCCCTTTATCTTCCCGGGCGTCAAAGCCTTGAACGTTGCCGCCAAAGTGCTGGTTTTTATAGTTTTGGTGGCCAGTTTCGATTTGTTGTTGGGCTACACCGGTATTGTCAGCTTCGCGCATACCATGTTTTTTGGCATTGGTGCGTATGGCATTGCTGTGGCTACGACGCATATGGGCCCCAATTGGACGGCACTCGCTGTTGGCATCGTGTCATCTTTGGCGCTGTCTTTTGTATTGGCATTGCTGATTGGTCTTTTTTCGCTCAGGGTCAGAGCTATCTTTTTTGCGATGATTACCTTGGCAGTTGCTTCTGCGTTTTTGACACTCGCTTCACAACTGTCGAAGATTACGGGCGGTGAAGACGGATTGACTTTCAAAGTGCCTGCGGTGTTGTCGCCCAGTTTTGAGTTCAGTGATCAGCCCTTTTTAGGTGTCATGCTCGATGGGCGCTTGCTGTGCTATTACTTGCTTTTTGTCACCGCATTGGTGCTGTTATTGGCACTGTTGCGTATTGTGAACTCGCCATTCGGGCGGGTCTTGCAAGCGATCCGCGAAAACGAATTCCGCGCTGAAGCGATTGGCTACCGTGTGGTGGTGTATCGCACCACATCCAGCATTTTGTCTGCTCTGTTTGCTTGCATGGCTGGTGCGATGTTGGCTATCTGGCTGCGCTACAACGGGCCAGACACCTCGTTGTCGTTTGAAATCATGATGGATGTGCTTTTGATTGTCGTTATAGGCGGCATGGGCACGATTTATGGCTCTGCGATTGGCGCTGTGTTGTTTTTAGTCGCGCAAAGTTATCTGCAAGACCTACTCCGCTTAGGCAGCGAAGCCGCTAGTTCACTGCCCTGGTTAGCCGCCCTGCTCTCACCCGACCGCTGGCTGCTGTGGCTGGGCGTGATGTTTGTGCTGTCGGTGTATTACTTTCCGACAGGGGTTGTCGGGAAATTGCGGGCGAATGCGGTGCGTTAGCAAATTCGGGTTAATTCATCAAATTTATCGTTAAAATATGCCTCTAGCCGGCGTATTTATTGCCTAAAAAGCTATTAAATCTATAGCAATTCAGCATACTTGGGTGGCTGACAGCCGGCTCGGGTACAGTTGATGGCGGCTGCTTGCATGGCTTGAGATAAAGTAGTTCCAACGCGGTTTGCTGGGTCTTTCGGATTTAAGACCCAATCACCCAAGCAATTTCCCCAAAACGTGTCGCCAGCGCCTACGGTGTCTACCACGGCGACTTTGGGGACGTCTTGTTCGGTGGATTTGTCATCGACTTGCAGCCAAGCACCATCGCCACCGAATGTCAGCGCAAGGCGACTAATGCCTTGTGCGGTGAAGTGTTTGGCTATCTCAGTGCCTTGGCCACGGTTAGGTGCGGAAAAACCTAATAACTCTAAGTCTTCATCGCTGGCTTTGAGCCAATCTGCCAAGGGAACGATTGACTTCACGGCTGCTACGTATTGGGACAAGTTTGCCGCTAATCTGGGGCGCAGATTGACGTCAACGCTGATCGTCCAGCCCATTTTTTTCGCAGCTTTGAGTATGGCAAAGACTTTTTCATGCTCTGGCGGCACGAGTAGCAACGAACCGGTATGCAAAACACCAGGCTTAGAACCTGAAGCAACACCTTCCAAAGCCGTCAAAATTTGATCGACAGAATAATCACGGTCTGCAATGCCTTCACGGTAAAAGCCGTAGCTGGGCTGGCCATGTTTGATGTGTACGACTGCTAATGATGTGGGTAAACGACTGGCTGGGAGCACTGTCTTGACGCCGTCTTGTGCCAACTGCGCGCGCATTTGGTCGCCGAAATTGTCAGCAGACAGCGGATTGACGAAACTAACTGCAGCCCCACGCAAAGCAGCAGCACGCGCCAAGTTGAACGGACTGCCGCCCATGTGCGGCTTGAGCGAGCCATCTGCTTGCGCAACGCAATCCATCAGCGCTTCGCCCAGCACCCAAATTGATTGACTCATTTTTCGCTTACCTCTTCAACAACCGCTGACGGCGAACCACGTCAATCCAAACAGCGATGATGACGACTGCGCCTATCGCCATCATTTGACGAAATTGGGAAATTTCCATCAAATTCATGCCGTTGCGAATCATCGTGATCAGTACGGCACCGAGCAAGCTGCCCCAAATGCTGCCTCGCCCACCGAACAATGAGGTACCACCCAAAATGACCGCTGCAATCGCATCGAGCTCGAAATTTTGCGCCATTTTGCCACTGGATGAATCCATGCGACCCATCAAAACAATAGCACCTAAGCCACATGATATACCGCTTACAACATAAACACTAAGTTTGTACCAGCGAATATTGATACCCACTTGGCGTGCACCCATTTCGTTCGAACCCATTGCGTAAACGTAGCGCCCTAGCTTGGTACTGGACAAGACAAATGCCATCACCACAAAATAAATACTGGCAATCCATGTTGGCATCGGTACGCCGAGAAACTCGCCATAGCCTAAAAAACGAATCAAGGTTGGCATGCCTGAGTTGTCAAAACCGCCAGTCACATCAAACGCCAAGCCGCGCCACAAAGTCAAACCGCCCAGTGTCACAATGAATGAAGGAATGCCGACAAAGGCGACCAAATAGCCGTTGAACAAACCAACCGCCGCGCCTATTGCCAAGGCAACGAGGATAGCAGCGTAGGGGTTGATGCCCAACTTAATCATCATGTGTCCCGCAAATGCGCCGGCTAAGGCCGTGATCGCGCCTACAGCCAGATCTACGCCGCCAGTCAAAATTACAAAAGTTTGGCCACCAGCAAGTAACGCTATCACCGATGCTTGCACCAAAATGTTAGACAAATTACCCGTCGATAAAAAATAGGGGGAAGCAAAAGTCAAAAACAAACTAAGCACCAGCAAGGCAACCAAGGCGCCATACCACTCTTGACGAGCCATGGTTTTGAGCGGTTTGATGGATAACAGGGAATTCATACAACAGCTTTCCGAACAAAACTTCAACAAAAAAAGGGCGACCGCCTTTCGACGATCGCCTTGAACACTCTCTTACTTACTACTTACTCTCTCAACGAAAATTCTTTGCTAAAACTCTTAACTAAACTATTGTCAAAATCTAAAATCACTTCACTTTCATGAATTGACCCACGCCAGAGTCTTTGGCGAACTGGTCAACGTTAGCGGGCAACACCAAGAATGACCCTGTATCGATACGCTTTTCGATCTTCTTACCTTGTGCAGCAGCGATGGCTGACTCAACGCCCACTTTGCCGATTTTTGCCAGCATTTGTGCAGAGTTAGCTTGTTGCCAACCTTCTTTCATCATGTCCAAACCGCCTGGTGAGCCATCAAAACCAGCGATTTTGATGTCGCCTGGCTTCTTGCCAGCCGCCAACAGAGCTGCCTTGGCACCCAAAGCACCGCCGTCCCATGCGCAAGCAATCACTTTTGCACCAGCATTGGCTTTCAAAGCAGCTTCCACACCGTTTTGCGCTTCAGTTTGATCCCATTTGGTGGGAACTTCAACCACTTTTACATTTGGCTTTTTAGCTTTCAAACCTGCCAAAAAACCTTCTTTACGTTCACGACCTGTTGATTGACCTTGGTCACCCGTCACGTAAATGACGGTGTCTGTGTCAGCTACTTGGTCAGCAGCCCAGTCACCTTGTGACTTAGCAGCTGGCACGTTGTCTGTAGCCACATAAGATGTGATTTCAGCGCCAGTGATGGCGGTGTCCACAGCCACAACAGCGATACCAGCAGCGAGTGCTTTGCTGATCGCTGGTGCAATACCTGCGCTGTCGACCGGAGCGATAGCGATAGCGTTGACCTTGCGGGT
>JANPLX010000047.1:0-13258 GCA_031422495.1 Polaromonas sp.
TTCCCATCAACAAAACACGCACTGGCATGGCCAATTGCGGCATTTTGAGGCTGTGCGCTGCCAAAACTTCTTTGATAGCAGTGGCAATAGCGGCTTTGTCCCACGCACAAGTTTTGAGCTTCTCAGCCAATGTTTGCAGCGCGGGTTTGATGGTCTCTGTCACGTGCTGAGTCAAATCTTCTGGTTTGATTTGTACATCAGCATAAAAGGCAGCCGCCCAATCTGCCAACACCACGGTGGTGTCACAGCGGTCTTTGAACAGCGCACAAATAGCGGGCAAACGCACATCTGACACCATGCCGCGCTTAGCTAGCTGTGCCGCAACCATGGGCGCAAGTTGCTCATCCGGCATGGCTTTGATGTGCTGGCCGTTGACCCAGCGTAGCTTGGCTTCGTCAAACTGCGCAGCGCTTTTGCCCAAATGGTCTAGGTTGAACCACGACACAAATTGCTCACGGCTGAAAATCTCGTCATCACCATGACTCCAGCCCAAGCGTGCCAAGTAGTTGACGACGGCATCAGGCAAGTAGCCATCTTCCGCAAACTGCGTGACAGGTTTTGCACCTGCACGTTTGCTCATTTTCTCGCCCTGCTCGTTCAGCACTGTGGGTAAATGCGCATAAACCGGAGGCTCTTTGCCCAAGGCTTTGAAGATGTTGATCTGGCGTGGCGTGTTGTTGACGTGGTCATCACCCCGAATCACATGGGTGATAGCCATGTCTAAATCGTCCACCACCACACAAAAGTTGTAGGTGGGTGTGCCGATCTCGCCCAGCGGGGCGGGACGCGCAATCACCAAGTCGTCCAACTCGTCGTTGCTGATTTCAATGCGGCCTTTGACTTTGTCTTCCCAAACCACAGAGCCAGTTTGCGGATTTTTGAATCGCAGTACGGGTTGCACACCTGCGGGCACAGGCGGCAATGTTTTACCCGGCTCTGGACGCCAAGTGCCGTCATAACGCGGTTTTTGTTTGGCGGCCATTTGTGCTTCCCGCAATGCATCAAGCTCAGTCACGCTCATGTAGCATGGGTAGACGTGGCCGGCTGCAACCAATTGCGCTAAGACTTCTTTGTAGCGCGGCATGCGCTGCATTTGGTAAAACGGTCCTTCGTCGTGGTTTAAACCCAACCACGCCATGCCTTGCAAAATCACATCAACCGCTTCTTGGCTAGAGCGCTCTACATCCGTGTCTTCAATCCGCAAAATAAAGTCACCACCGGTGGCTCGTGCAAACGCCCAAGGGTATAAGGCTGAGCGGATATTGCCCAAGTGGATAAAGCCCGTAGGCGACGGGGCAAAGCGGGTGCGTGTTTTGTGTGCTGAGTTCTGTGTCAAAGTAGTCATCAAATGCTATCAAATACTAAGAAATGGTATTTAGGCCAATAGCCAAGTCGTTTTGTACGTCTACGGTTGCTTCTAAGCCCACCGCCACGCGTATCAAACTTTGCTTGATGCCGGCAGTCTGCCGTTGCATTTCTGTCATACGCCCGTGTGATGTGCTGGCAGGGTGACAAATCAAGGTTTTGGTGTCACCCAAATTAGTCGTGCGAAGTAAAAACTGTGCCCTGTCTAACACGTGAAACGCTTGTTTGCGCGCATCTTCGGGCGTGCCATTGTTTTTCACGTCAAACGACAACACCGCACCGCCCAAACCTTGGCCGGTCGCATTTTGCTGGCGCATGGCTAGCTCGTGTTGTGGGTGGCTTTTCAAGCCGGGGTAGTAAACGCGCTCGACACTGGGGTGCAACTCTAGCCACGTTGCCAAAGACAGTGCCCGCGCGGATTGCGCTTCCATGCGAATGCTTAGCGTTTCCATGCCTTTGAGCACAATCCAAGCATTGAACGCTGACAGCGTCATGCCACCGCTTTTCAAGATGGGGAGTAATTTTTCAGTGATGAGTTGTTCACTGCCGCACAAAGCACCCGCCACCACACGGCCTTGCCCATCTAGGTATTTCGTACCTGAATGCATGATCAAGTCCGCACCCATGGTCAGCGGCTTTTGCAGCGCTGGGCTGGCAAAGCAATTGTCCACCGCTAACAATGCGCCACCGTTGTGTGCAATATCCGCCAAGGCTTGAATGTCGCAAACCTCAGTGAGCGGATTCGTTGGCGTCTCAGCAAACAACAGCTTGGTGTTGGGGCGCATCGCGGCTTGCCACTCGCCCACATCGGTTTGGCTCACAAACGAGCTTTGCACACCGAAGCGTGCCAATTCTGAACCGATGAGCTTGATGGTTGATCCAAACATGGAGCGCGAGCACAACACATGGTCACCTGCGTTTAGCAGACCCAAACACATCATCAAGGTTGCGCCCATGCCAGACGCGGTTGCTATAGACGCTTCTGCACCTTCTAAGGATGCCAAGCGGCGCTCAAACGCGGTGACTGTTGGGTTGGAATAACGCGCATAAGAATAGCCCTCTTCTTCCCCAGCAAAACGGCGTGCAGCGGTGGCGCTGTCGGGTTGTGCAAAGCCGCTGGTTAAATACAGTGCTTCTGAGTTTTCACCGTATTGGCTGCGATCTATGCCGACGTGCTGCGCTAGTGTGTCTAGGTGCAAATTCGGGGGTAAATTTGATTTCTTAGAGGATTCGCTCATGATGTTTAAATTGGATTCGGCAATGCCAGCCGCGAATTGTCTTCTTGATCTTCCGTTTTTTGAGCACTTGCGGTGCGGCTATCGCGCATTCGCGTTAAAACGCCATCAGTGATGTCACCTGTCACGTACACGCCATCAAAACACGAGGCATCGAAGCCTGCCAACTGCACATTACCGGCGCCAGCTTTTGGAGCCAATTTTAAAATGGCCGATTTCATGGCATCTACGTCTTGGTAGATCAGTGCATCGCAGCCGATGATCTCGCGAATTTGCTCCACCGTGCGGTTGTGCGCAACCAGCTCGTCTTTGGTCGGCATGTCGATGCCGTAGACGTTAGGAAAACGCACGGGCGGCGCTGCGCTGGCCATGTAAACTTTGTTGGCGCCAGCATCTCTGGCCATTTGTACGATTTCCTTACACGTGGTGCCACGCACAATGGAATCGTCCACCAAGAGCACATTGCGTCCTTTGAATTCGCTCGAAATAGCATTGAGCTTTTGCCGCACTGACTGCTTGCGCACTGCTTGACCCGGCATGATGAAGGTTCGGCCAACATACCGGTTTTTCACAAAACCTTCGCGATATGGCAAGCCCAGCAAATGCGCCAATTGCGCGGCGCTTGGGCGGCTGGATTCCGGAATAGGAATCACCACATCAATATCACTTGGTGGCACGGTTGAGACAACACGTTTTGCCAAGGTTTCGCCCAAGTTCAAACGCGCTTGGTAGACCGAAATACCGTCCATCACCGAGTCCGGTCTTGCCAAATAAACAAACTCAAAAATGCAAGGATTCAACACCGGCTTTGCCGCACATTGCTGCGCATGAAGATTACCGTTCAAGTCAACAAATACCGCTTCACCCGGCTCTAAATTGCGATCAAACGCATGCGTTGTGCCCTCTAATGCTACAGATTCACTAGCAAACATAGTCGATTTAACACCGGCTTTAATCGTTTTACCCATGCACAATGGGCGAATACCAAACGGATCGCGAAATGCCAGCAAGCCATGCCCCGCAATCAATGCCACCACCGCATACGAGCCGCGCACGCGTTGGTGCACTTTCGCAACTGCTGCAAAAACATCCGCTGGTTTCAACGGCATGCCGTGCGTGGATTTTTCTAACTCATGCGCTAGTACGTTGAGTAAAACTTCAGAATCACTCTCCGTATTGATGTGGCGATGATCTGTTTCAAACAACTCAGATTTCAGCGCATGCGCATTCGTCAAATTACCGTTGTGCACCAGCACGATACCGAATGGCGCGTTGACGTAAAAAGGCTGTGCCTCTTCTTCACTGAACGCATTGCCTGCGGTCGGGTAGCGCACTTGCCCCAAGCCACAGTTGCCCGGCAAAGAGCGCATATTACGTGTGCGAAACACGTCTTTGACCATCCCTTTGGCTTTGTGCATGAAAAACTTACGATCCAGCTGTGTTGCGATACCCGCTGCGTCTTGGCCGCGATGCTGCAACAGCAGCAACGCGTCATAAATCAGCTGGTTCACTGGAGCGTTACTAACAACGCCAACTATTCCGCACATAGATTTCCGAACTTAAAAAGAGATTTGGTTTGAGACATGGATAGATGTATTTAAAGCAATATGTTTACGGTAAATATTTTGAAAAATCTTGCGGCAGCAGCGGTTTGATCTTGATCAGCACACCTGTTAAATAACTGGCACCTGGCGACGCCTGCCAATCAGTTTGACTGCGCAGTGCCGTCATGTTCATCACCACAGCGATGGCCAGTATCAAAATCGCACCGCGTATCAAACCAAACACCGCGCCTAATGTGCGGTCAACTGGTCGCAGCCCCACTGCGGCAACCAAGCGCTTAATCAACTGCACAAGCACACTGGCCACAAATGCTGAACCAATAAAAACAACGACAAACCCCGCCGCATAGCGCAGCGACTCGGCCGAACCCGCCATCGGCAACTTCGCTGCCATATCAGGCGCATACCATTGCGCCAAGACAAAAGCGGCGATCCAGACAAACACCGATAGCACCTCATATACCAGCCCGCGCCAAGCACCCAAGAGGAACGACAGCCCCAAGATGCCTAACAATATCCAGTCAACGAGCGTCATATTTTGTAGTTTGCTAAATTTTAAGTTGCGGTTTGATCTGCGGTTTAAATTACAACGTCAAAATCGCTGCTGGCAAATCTAAAGTTTTGATCTTTGCTGCAGCTTTCTCAGCCTCGGCCCGCGTGCTGAAAGGCCCTACGCGCACACGCGTACGTGCACCCTCTTTGGTTTGCGCCACGTTGGTGTAGGTTTTCATGCCAGCACGTTCCACTTTTAAACGAACTTGTTGTGCTTTGTCGTTTTCAGCAAATGCGCCAACTTGCACGACAAATCTACCCGCTGATGCATCCGCAGCGCTGGGAGATTCCCTCTTTGCTTCAGCTTTAGGTGGCGCTTTGCCTTCTAAAATCGCCATCGCTTTGGCGGCTTCGTCGTTCGCTGGGGGCTTAGGTGCTGGCTTCACTTCGGGTTTAGGAACAACTTTAACTTCGGCTTTCGGTTCTACTTTGGGCTCGACTTTCGCTTCGACTTTTACTTCCGGCTTTTTCTCAGCCTTGGGAGCGACAAATTCTTCTTTGGGACTCAAGCTTGCTGCAGCGGCGGCGGCAGTTACAGCAGCTGCTGGCGCTGCTACGGACGGTGAAGAAGGAACTGAAGGTACCGCAGGAGCAGAGGGAGCAACCGGTGCAGGAATGGTCGCAGTCGTCGTTGAATCTGGTTTGTCTTTGTCTGGCATGGTGATTTGTATATCCACCGGAATCGGGCGCGGCTGGCTGTCAAACAACAAGGTGAAAGCCACGATGCCCAGTGCGACCAACACGACTGCGCCTATCAAACGTTGGCGAGCACGGGTGCGCAGGGTCTCTATGCTGTCGATGGGGACATTTTTTGTGGGCGCTTGGTCTTCAGCGCGTTTACTGGATCGGGTGCTAAATATGGCCATAAATTGATGCTTGCTTGGTAGCTTAATAGACTGTAAATTTAGACATTAAATTAGACGTGACATCTAGACATGTTTAGCCTGCAACCGTGGCACGCCATCTAGCAGCACGCCGCCCACAGTGAAGAATGAGCCGAACACCACGATTCTATCAGTGGGGGCTGACTGGGCTATTGCAGCGTCCAAAGCCATTTTCGGGCTGCTGTAACAGTGTGCTTCAACGTCTTTTCGGGCTTTTTCACCTATGTTCACGCCCTGCCAAATACTTAACAAATGAGCTGCCGTAGCCGCCCTTGCCGTCGGCAAATCGGTGAAATACCATTTATCGACCAGAGGATTCATCCTTTGCAGCATGTTTGCCAAGTCTTTGTCCGCCATCGCCCCAAAAACCGCGTGCGTGCAAGGTGCAAAGCCCATCGCGTCTAAATTCACCGCCAAAGCGGCAATGGCGTGCGGGTTGTGCCCCACATCCAAAATCAAATTCGGTTCACCCGGAATGATTTGAAAACGCCCCGGCAACTCAACAAACGCCAGCCCGTTGCGCACCGCCTGCGCCGTGATCGGCAAACGCTCTCTCAAAGCGGTCAAAGCGGCGAGTACACCCGAGGCATTCACCAACTGGTTCGCCCCGCGCAGCGCTGGGTAGGCCAAACCGGCAAAGCGCTTGCCCCTGCCCGCCCAGGCCCATTGCAATTTGTCACCCGAAAAGTTGAAATCTCGCCCCACCAGCCACAAATCCGCGCCAATCGCCTCGGCATGCGCCTGCACAGACGCTGGCGGCATCGGGTCGCTCACGATAGCGTGTTTGCCAGCGCGCATGATGCCCGCCTTCTCAAACCCGATTTTCTCCCGCGTGTCGCCCAAAAACTCCATATGGTCTAGGTCAATACTGGTGATGATGGCGCAATCCGCGTCAATGATGTTCACCGCATCCAACCGCCCACCCAAGCCCACTTCCAAAATCGCCACGTCTAGCCTGGCATTGACCATCACATCCAGCAAAGCCAGCGTCGTGAACTCGAAATAAGTGAGGGAGATTTCTGGGACAGCCGAAGTGCCATTTTCAGCTTTCTTTGATCCTCTAGCCGCATCAACACGGGCAAAGCTTGCTATCAATTCAGAAGCTTTCACAGGCACTTCCGCAATCCGCAGCCGCTCCTCAAAATGCACCAAATGCGGCGAGGTAAACACCCCCGTTTTGTACCCCGCTTGGCTCAAAATCGACTCCGCCATCGCGCAAGTCGAGCCCTTGCCGTTCGTGCCCGCCACAGTAATCACCGGGCAGTCGAAACAAATCTCCATCCGCTGCGCCACCTCCCGCACCCGCTCCAGCCCCATGTCAATCGGCTTGGCATGCAGCTTTTCGCAGTATTCCAGCCATTCAGCTAGGGTTTCGAAGGTTTTAAAACTGTTGGGATGGGTCAGCATCTACGTATTTTCCCTTATGTTGAGCTAATTCTTGAAGGGATGACGCAATTCACCCCCGAAAATACCCAAATGATCACTTTATTCGGCATCCCCAACTGCGACACCGTCAAAAAAGCCCGCGCCTGGCTGACTGCGCAAGGCCTTGACTACCAAGTTCACTACATTTTCCACGACTTCAAAAAACAAGGCGTCCCACCCGACCGCCTAACTGCATGGATAGCCGCCCTAGGCTGGGAAAATCTCCTAAACCGCCAAGGCACGACCTGGCGCAAGCTGGACGCCGCCACGCAAGCCACCGCCATAGATGCCGAATCTGCTGCTAAGTTGTTGATTTTGAACGCAAGTTTGATTAAACGGCCTGTGGTGGAATGGGTGGATGCAGCGTCGGGGAAGGATGTTTCAGTGGGGTTTGATGCTGAAAACTGGGCGAAACGAGTTTAAATGCTCAAAAAGGCATCAAATATGGCTCTAGCCTTCGTATTTATTGCCTTTGCTGCTATTACTTTTGAGTAAAAACAGCTTGTTCGTGGAATTGCTAAATACTGTACGTATAATCAGTTATTTGCAGATGATAAACGCATCTACAAAAATCCTTGCAATTCACATTAAACGCATCTACAATAAATAAAAATGGCTGTCAAACTGATTTGGGATGAGGCCAAGAGGCTCAGTAATTTAGCTAAACATGGGTTTGATTTTGCGCAGGCTGATGCTGTTTTAGAAGCTCAGTATCGACAGGATGCGCCCATCGCTCGCAATGGCGAAGAGCGTGTTTTGTCAGTGGCTTATGCACTCGGGTTTTTGGCGGTGTTGACCGTGGTGCATACCGACCGTGCAGGTATGTGTCGAATTATTAGCTTTGACGCGCAAGCGGTGTAGAACGGGAGGTTTACGATGACTGGCTTGAAAACGGAATTGAAGGCGGAAACGATGACTCGCAGTGAGGTTCTCGCAGCGGTACGCAAAATCAAACCTGAAGACTTTTACGTCTGGGATGGCGTGGATGAAGACGACCGCCCGCTGAGTGATGAGGAAGCGCAAGTGGTGCTCGCCAACATGCGCAAACAGCGCGGCAGACCTGTGGGCAGCGGCAACAAAGAGCAAGTTGCGATACGCTTTGACAACGAGGTTTTAAGCGCTTTCCGTAGCGCAGGGCCAGGTTGGCAAACGCGTATGAATGATGCGCTGAAAGACTGGCTGCGCACGCATTCAGCGGCTTGATTTTATAGAAATCACCATAAATTCACTTTAAATACACCTCTAGCCGACGTATTCATTACCTAAGCAGCTATTTAATTCATAGCAAAATGGTAAAGTCCAGTTTGAGGGTTTTTTGACTATCAAATTCGACTCTAGCCGGCGTATTTATTGCCTCTAATGCTATTATTTTTGAGTCAAAATAGCTTGCCCGTGTGAGCACCTCAAATTACTTAAAAATGTGGCAAAAATCACGCTGGCCTACAAATCGTTACCACGCCTTTACACAAGCTTTGCAAACTTCGGTCAGCTAGGCGGGTCGGACACTCGTTGTAGTTGCACTGAGGCAAATTTGCGCATGGTGTGCAGATTACTTCAGTTTCAAACTTAGGCTTTAAGGAGTCGTCATGAAGAATATCGTTGTTAAGAGTGTTTTGTCTACCGCATTATTGGCCGCTGCAGGTGTGAGCTTTGCACAGGCTGGCTATGGTAATTCAGCAGGCAATGCATTTGGCGTTGTAATTTCAAGCACCCCCGTGGTGCAGCAAGTCACTGTACCTAAGCAAGTTTGCACCACAACCACAACTTACAACACCCAGCCTTCAGGCGGCGGTGCGCTGATTGGTGCTGTGGTGGGCGGTGCGCTGGGTAACCAGTTTGGCCGTGGTCACGGACAAGACGGCCGCGCTGTGGCTACCGTGATTGGTGCTTTGGGTGGTGGCATTGTGGGCAACCAGATCGAAGCTCAAAACTACCCAGGCTACGCGACGCAGCATGCAGGACAGTCTTGCCACACACAAAATACGGTAGAAAACCGCACCATCGCGCAAAATGTGCTGTATGAATATGCAGGTCAGCGCTTCAATGTGCAAATGCCCGCGACTGGCGATTTCCGCCCAGGTGTGCGCATTGCCTTGCAAGTGCAAAACCAAGTGGCTCCTGCTGCGCCTGTGACGCAAGTTTACGCACCACAGCCAGCTTATACACATCCTGTGCAAACCGTGACTTATGTGCAGCCAGCACCAACGGTGGTGTATTACGACACGTATGACAGCTACCGTCCGCGTTATATTTACAACAGCACGCCGTATTACTCAAACCACTATGCGCCTAGCTACGGTGCACGTGTGGTGAGCCATCCTGTGTACAACGGTCGCCCACCGCACTATGGCTCGCACTACGGTGTGCGCCATGATGACTACCGCAATTGGCGCTGAAATGAAGCACTCTGCCTAGAACCAGCTAGAGTGCTTTAAAATCAGGGGTTGTGCTTACAAGGCACAGCTCCTTTTTTATTGCCCCTGAATGAATGCCACTATGACCACATCAGCCACAACGTCACAAACGACCCCACATTTCCACAACGTCACCGTTTCCACCACCGCCAGCGTTTACTTTGACGGCAAATGCGTGAGCCACGGCATCACCTTGGCGGATGGCACGAAAAAATCGGTCGGCGTGGTGCTGCCGTCCACCCTCACATTCAACACTGGCGCACCTGAAATCATGGAATGCACGTCTGGCAGCTGTGAGTACAAATTGGCAGGATCTAGTGATTGGGTGAAGTCTGTCGCGGGTGAAAAGTTCAGCATCGCGAGTGACTCTAGCTTTGAAATCCGGGTGACTGAGGCTTATCACTACATTTGCCATTTCGGTTGATTCGTTGCAATAACAAAAACATAAAAATAGAAGAACGCTATGTCTGCCACCATTCTGCAAAACCTCCCCATCAACCAAAAAGTCGGCATCGCCTTCTCTGGCGGCTTAGACACCAGCGCGGCGCTGCATTGGATGAAACTCAAGGGAGCCGTTCCCTACGCTTACACCGCCAATTTGGGTCAACCTGATGAGGCTGATTACGACGAAATCCCGAAAAAGGCGATGGAGTACGGTGCAGAAAAAGCGCGCTTGATTGATTGCCGCAGCCAGCTCGCTGCTGAAGGCATTGCCGCGCTGCAAGCCGGCGCGTTTCACATCTCCACCGCTGGCGTGACCTACTTCAACACCACGCCGCTGGGTCGCGCTGTCACAGGTACGATGTTGGTGGCAGCCATGAAAGAGGACGACGTCAACATTTGGGGCGATGGCAGCACGTTCAAGGGCAACGACATTGAGCGTTTTTACCGCTATGGCCTACTGACCAACCCATCGCTGAAAATCTACAAGCCGTGGTTGGACCAGTTGTTCATCGACGAACTGGGCGGCCGCACGGAGATGTCTGCGTTCATGACCCAAGCTGGTTTTGGCTACAAAATGAGCGCTGAAAAAGCCTATTCCACCGATTCCAACATGTTGGGCGCGACGCACGAAGCCAAGGATTTAGAGTTTTTGAACAGCGGCATGAAAATCGTCAACCCCATCATGGGCGTGGCGTTTTGGAAAGACGACGTCGTCGTTAAAGCCGAAACGGTCAGCGTGCGCTTTGAAGAAGGCCAACCGGTTGCGTTGAATGGCAAGACATTCGCTAACTCTGTTGACCTGATCATGGAAGCCAACCGCATCGGTGGCCGCCACGGTTTGGGCATGAGCGACCAGATCGAAAACCGCATCATCGAAGCGAAAAGCCGTGGCATTTACGAAGCACCTGGCTTGGCGCTGCTGCACATCGCCTACGAGCGCTTGGTCACTGGTCTTCACAACGAAGACACGATTGAGCAATACCGCATGAACGGCCTGAAACTGGGCCGCCTGCTGTACCAAGGCCGCTGGTTTGACCCGCAAAGCATCATGCTGCGCGAGACGGCTCAGCGTTGGATTGCCCGCGCCATCACTGGGGAAGTCACCATCGAGTTGCGCCGTGGCAACGACTATTCGCTCTTAAACACCGAAAGCGCCAACCTGACCTACAAGCCAGAGCGCCTGAGCATGGAAAAAGTGGAAGACGCCCCGTTCTCCCCCGCAGACCGCATCGGCCAACTGACCATGCGTAATTTGGACATTGTGGACACCCGCGACAAGCTAAGCATTTATGTCAAAACTGGGTTGTTGACCATGGGTGACAGCACGGCTTTGCCTCAGTTGGGCAGTGATACCAAGTAAACCTGCTTTTAGACTAATCCTACTTAGACACCACCAAACAAAAAGCCACCGACTGTGAAGTCTGGTGGCTTTTTTTTAGATAAGACTGGTTATTTTCTAGCGTTATAAGCTGGGATGATTGTCTTTAAATAAAACTCATTCGAAACAATCACATCTGGGTCACGCGCACCTGTCGATTTGGCAGAACTACAACCCGTATCACCTGAATACAAATCACGCTCACCGCCGCGATAACCGTAGTAGTAATAAAGCACTGTGCCCATTTCCTGTGCTTCCGTTGTGTTCGCTCTTACCGCTGAGTCATACACGCACACGTGGCCTTGGTTGGTATTGGTCACCATGAAAAAGCTTTCCGCCACGCTATCACCGCCGCCACAAGCTTGCAATACTAAGGCGCTTGCCACTACCGCAGCTGAGCCAATTGATTTCTTAATGTTCATCGCTCTCCTTTTACAAAAATTAAATTATATTCATAATTATACAATTTCTGCGAAATAGTTAAACCACCACTGGCTCCGGCTCCAGCCGGATGCCAAAGCGCTCGTAAACGCTGGTTTGGATAGCCTTGGCTAAGGTCATCACCTGCCCACCTGTGGCTTGCCCACGGTTCACTATTACCAACGCCTGCTTTTCGTAAACTGCGGCATTCCCGACACTTTTGCCCTTCCAGCCGCAGGCGTCGATCAGCCAGCCTGCCGCCAGTTTCACCGTCCCATCGTCAAGGTGGTAATGCACAATTTTGGGTTCGCGCTGGATGATGTCAGCACATTGCTCGGCGCTGACGGTGGGATTTTTGAAGAAGCTGCCGGCGTTGCCGATGACGTTGGGATCAGGTAATTTAGTGCTTCTGATGCTGCAAATCCACTCATAAATTTGTAGCGGTGTAGGCAAGTAATTCGCCGGCTGGAGACCTAATTCCTCCATCTTTTTATCGATATCTGCATACCCTAAAACCGGCTTCCAATCTTTAGGCAACGCAAAGCGCACATGCGTGATCAGCGCTTTGCCGCTGAGACCGAAATCGCCCGCGCGCGCTGCGACGTGCTTGAACACCGAGTCGCGGTAGCCGAAGGCGCATTGGGCGGCGTTGAGCGTGAAAGTCTCTCCAGTTTCTAGGTTGATCGCATCCAGCTCATGAAAGCGGTCTTGCAACTCCACACCGTATGCGCCTATGTTTTGAACGGGCGTGGCGCCAACGGAGCCAGGAATCAGCGCCATGTTTTCTAAGCCGGGGTAGCCGCTGTAGACCGTCCAAGTCACAAAATCGTGCCAATTTTCACCTGCGCCGGCCTCGACGATCCAATGCTTGTCGGTTTCCGCGACAAGGTGTTTGCCAGTGATTTCGACCTTCATGACCAAGGGCTTGATGTCACCCGTGATGACGATATTGCTGCCGCCACCGAGTACAAATTTGGGTTGCAACGCCAATTCAGGGTCGACCAAAACGGCCAAAACGTCGTTTACCGAGCCAATTCGCACCAAAGTTTGCGCTTTGGCGACGATATGGAAGGTATTTAGCGACTCTAGGGCTACATTTTTCTCGATGAACATGGGACAATTGTCGCACTCAAAGCTGTATTCAATTCCCGTAAATACGCTCAAATTAACTAAAAACTCAATAAAGAATCCAAGCCATGCCCTCATTTGACACCGTATGCGAAGCCAATTTCGTCGAAATCAAGAACGCCATCGACAACACCAGCAAAGAAATCACCACCCGTTTTGACTTCAAAGGCACCTCCGCCGCTGTGGAGCTGAAAGAAAAAGACAAAGAAATCATCATGTATGGCGATGCCGCCTTTCAGCTTGACCAGGTCGAAGACGTGCTGCGCAACAAGCTGACCAAGCGCAATGTCGATATCCGCTTTTTGGACAAAGGCGACATGCAAAAGATAGGCGGCGACAAAGTCAAAGTCCACATCAAGGTGAAAAACGGCATCGAAGCCGAAGCCGCCAAGAAAATCACCAAGCTGCTCAAAGAAAGCAAACTCAAAGTGCAAGCTGCCATTCAAGGCGA
>JANPLX010000048.1:0-6296 GCA_031422495.1 Polaromonas sp.
TGGCGCATCGAGCTAACAACGCCACGCACCATTCTTGAATCTTTAAAACTCATGCGGGTTGGGCCGGATGAAATCAAGAAAAACCCAGATGGTATTTCGAACAACAGCCCATTCATACGCGCAGTTGTTGCACTAGGGCTGTTTGACAGAAACAAAGCGCCGGCTAGCGACGATTCTTCCATAGCCAGCCAAATCAAAGAGTTTGACGCCAAAATAGATGCGACACCCGCCTTTTTCTATTTGATTACCAAAGGCAATGACCGGCAGACGCAAATCAACGCAGGTCGCGCTTACGTCAAAGCACAGCTGGCAGCCACTGCGCAAGGCTTGTCAATGCACCCTATCTCGCAAGCTTTGCAAGAATATCCTGAACAAGCGAAGCAATATCTTGCTATCCACCAGCTACTGAGCGCACCACCGGCAACGCATACCGTGCAGATGTGGACGCGCATCGGCTTTGCACCCGCGCAGCAGCCCTCACCGCGACGAGGAGTCGAGCAGCACATCACCAAAGCGTAAATACATCATGAACCAAATCCACACCATTCATACTGTGTTAGGAGCAGGTCCTGTCGCCAAAGCAACTGTCGCTGCCCTGTTGGCACGCGGTTTACCCGTTCGCGTCGTCCACCGTTCTGGGACTTTCGCCAAGCTACCCGGTGTAGAAGTCGTCGCGGCTGACACGTCAAACCTTGCGCAATTGACACAAGCATTCAACAACTCAGCCGTCGTCTACATGTGCGCCATGCCTGCCTACCACCGCTGGGCCGAGGAGTTTGACGTGATGATGCACAACATCCTGCAGGCTTGCGCCGCTAACGGATGCGCCATGGTGTTTGCCGACAATTTGTACATGTACCAAGAGTCTCCCAACGCGCCTTTGACCGAAACTACGCCGCAGAAACCCACGACTCTCAAGGGCATGGTGCGTGAGCGCATAGCCGAGATGGTGTTGCAAGCAAACCGCGACGGTAAAGTCAAAACCGCTATCGCCCGCGCGTCTGACTTTTTTGGTCCTAAGGTTGAAAACGCCATGTTGGGCGGTCGGTTCTTCCCACAACTCATCGCAGGCAAAACCGTGCAATGGTTTGGCAACCTAGACACGCCACACACCTTCACCTTCGTTCCCGATTTTGGCAAGGCCTTGGTAGAGCTGGGCGTGGATGGCAAAGGTTGGGGTGAAGCTTGGCATGTGCCGCAATGCATCACCTGCACTGGGCGCGAGGCAGCTGAAGCCGTGGCTAAGCTGGTCAAGAAGCCAGCTAGATTAACAAGGATGGGGACTTGGATGCTTCACATCATTGGCATCTTTATGCCACAAGCCAAAGAAATGATAGAGATGTTGCCGCATTTTGAAACGCCGTATGTCGTTGACGACAGCAAATGGCGCAGCCGCATGCACACGCGTGCGACGCCGTGGGACGTGGCTTTGGCAGAAACGGTGTTTTCTTACCCGTAAAAAGTATTCGTCATCAACGACAATCAAGGCATGCCCCACCAAATATCCCATTTCAGCAGCCGTGATTACTTTTCTGCCCTCGCCGTCGTCATCATTTGGGGACTCAATTTCATCTTCATGAAGTTCGCCCTGCGTGATTTCACGCCCTTTCAAATGGGCGCAGCGCGTTATGTGTTTGCCGTTTTCCCGCTGATTTTTTTCATCAAACGGCCGAATATGGACGTGAAATGGTTGCTGTATTACGGCTTGTTTCAAGGTGTGGGGCAATTTGGTTTTCTGTTTGTGGGTCTGAAATTGGGTATGACGGCGGCACTGGCTTCGGTGCTGATGCAAACGCAGGTATTTTTCACCGCGATTTTTGGCTTCGTGCTTCTAAAGGAAAAACCAAGTCGCTCCTTGCAAATTGGTTTGCTGCTAGCCGCTGCTGGATTAGCCTGTTTTGCTATTAACTATATAGCACCACAGGTCATAAATACGTCGGCTACGACCTTAATAGGCTTGATTTTTTGTGTTTTAGGCGCTTCCATGTGGTCGGCGTCCAACATCGTGGTCCGTAAAGCGCAGCAATCACTGACTAAAGACACCAGCTTCGACGCCGTTGCGTTTCTGGTCTGGAGCAGCGTCGTACCCATCGTTCCTTTCATCGCTTTAACCCTGCTGCTAGACCCCGAGCCCACCCGCTGGCGCTGGCTAGCCGCGCCGTGGAGCAGTTGGCTGTCCGTCGCATTTCTAGGCTGGGTAGCGACCATCATCGCCTATGCTATGTGGACACAACTGCTCAAGCGCCACCCAGCAAACCGAGTCGCGCCTTTCAGCCTAGGCGTTCCTGTCGTGGGTATAACGGCGGGGATGCTGATTTTGGGGGAACAGATTACGACTTGGCAATGGGGTGGGATTGCTTTTGTCGTGACGGCGTTGTTGATGGTGATGTTTGGATCACGCTTCGTGCGGAATTGAACAATTACCCGATAGTGCGTCCATCTTTTGCCAGCATGCTTTGGGTCACAAAGGTACTGCCGCGCTGCGTAGCGTTGTAGTTGATTCTGAAGCCGCCGATATCGATTGATTCACGCTTTTGAAATGCGGCTAACGCGGTTTGGCGGCTCAAGTTGCTGCCTACTTTGTTCAACACTTCAAAGGTATATCGAGCAGCGATGTAGCCAGCCAAGCTCAGCGGTGTAGGCGGTTCGTCAAAAAACTTGTCCATCGCAGCACGGTAAGCGCGCACGACTGGCAAACCACTGTTGACCACAGGCACAGTTTGTGCGGCAAATATCGGTGTTTCGCGCGCAGCACCTAGTTCTTTCATGGTTTGCAAGTTAACGTCTGCCAACGCAAGCAAATAGCGTCTTTGCGTTTGTATTTCTAAGCCTGCTGTAAATTGCGCTAATTCTGGTGTACCGCCAATAAACAACTGCACGGCTGGTGAGCTAGCTGGTAGCTTTTGACCCGCACTTTTCAAGTCTTGCGCCAGTGGCGACGTGCTGATTTGCATGCGCATGCTCTGGGCAGAACGCTCTACATCAGCACGATACAAGGTGTATTCTTGCTGTGAGGCATAAATCACACCCAAGTCTTTAGCGCCCACCACTGACAATGATTTCACGATATGCAAAATCTGCGCTTGCCGATCGGCAAAAATAGCGAAGGTGGTGTCGTCCAGTTCGTTGCTGGCGTTTTGCAGCCAGGGGGCGACGTGGGCAAGGGTTGAACGCTCAGTCCGCAGTAAGAGCGTCAACGCCTGCGCTGTACGGTCGCCCGCTGTGCCGGACAGGGCGATACATGCGGTGTTGCTATTCGCGCTGTCCAATGCAGCTTTTAAACTCGCGGCTGAGCCATCGGTATCTATCGACAAGTGTTTGACGGGTCTGCCTTGCAAACCACCTTTGGCGTTGATTTCTTGCCAGGCGGCACGGCTGCCGATCAAATAATCTTTAGACACATCTTGCTGCTGCGCCGTTGTGTCCACAATTTGAGTAATCACCCAAGGGCGAGCCGGCTGGGCGCGTACGGGGATGGCGGGCAACATGGTAGCAGCGCTGACGGCGAGGATGCGTTGCAACACTGCACGGCGCTGTGCGGGGAGGAGTTCTATTTTTGGTTTTGTCATGTCACAGAGTGTAAAAACTGCATATGACAGTTTGGTGACAAATAACTTGAACTATACTATTAAATATGACTGTAGTCGGCGTATTTATTGATTAAACAGCTATTTAATTTATAGCAAAATAATGTTCCATGCAGAAATAATATTACTTTGCTATTATGCCTAAATCGCCTTGAGGAGTAGGGTCATGCCACTTTCTAAAACACATCTGCACTTAGCAGTAAAAGCACTTTTTGCCTTTGTCATGCTGTCTGGCTTAGCGGCGTAGCCGGTTCGCAGCTTGCGCCTGAAGTGCCGCTACTCACGATTTTGCTCAATTGCGCAGCATGGGCAGCCATCACGTTTGCGGCACTCATTGTTGTGGCTGTTTTGTTGTTAACCTTCAACCAATTCATCATCAGACACGGCGGCACAGACGCAGCGTGGTTTTGGTTCAAATCCGAGCCACCGGGGTTGGAGAGGCAACGGGAACAGTTAAAAGCTCAGAAAGAGTAAAAATCGTCTTTATAGGGCCTAAATATGACTCTAACCGGCGTATTTATTGTCTAAGGTGCTAGTTTATTTATAGCGTTTTGCAAGCTTAATTTTGACTGTATACTTCAATTTCCGAAGCTTATCTCAATTTAAATCCATGAAAATATTATCGAAAATCCTACTTTCCATCGTTTTTTTAGCCATTGCTGGATGTAGCACTACCCCGCAGGAAATGCGTGCAGATGCGGGCGAAAAAGGTGTTATTCAGATCGATCTACCTTTTAATGTTGCACGTGAGAATTTCTTAAGACAGGCACAGAAATGCTACTCCGGTGGCATGCGTGTAAGTTATGCTGAACGCGTAGTTAAAGACGTTAAGCCTGGGGAGTTCACTACCCTAGACATTCTTCAAAAAGGTGCATTGCCTACTGTCAGAGTAACTCATTCCTTTGATATCAAGAAGAGTGCAACTGGCGGAACAGAAATCTCATGGTTTATCGCCGGTTTAATCGTTGCCAAATATCAACCAGTCGTTGAAAACTGGGCAAAAGGGCTAGAAGGCAAATGCGGAACGGTTTTTGACAAATAATCCACCCCGATTTCAAACCTATCGCGCAGCCTGCAAAACATCCCGCGTCTGAATCGCTACTGTCCGCGCTGCAGCCGCAAAATCAGCCCCGCTGGACGCATACAACACCGCGCGTGACGAGTTGACGATGATGGGGGCGGTGGTTTCGCCGTTGGTTTGCTTCCAGCCAGCTTTGACCGTGGCTACGGCATCGCCGCCTTGCGCGCCTACGCCGGGGATGAGTAACGGGACGTGGGGGGCGACGCGGCGGACGCGTTCTATTTCATTCGGATACGTTGCGCCTACCACCAAGCCTAATTGACCATTGGTGTTCCACTCGCCTTGGGCGAGCTTGGCGATGTGTTCGTACAACAGCGGCTCGCCTGCGACGGAGCTGAGGCGCTGGGCTTGGAGGTCGTCACCACCTGGGTTGGAGGTGCGGCACAGCAGGAAAGCGCCTTTGCCGTGGTAGGCCAGATACGGTTGCACGGAGTCAAAACCCATGAAGGGCGAGAGGGTGACGGCGTCTGCGCCGTAGCGCTCAAAGGCTTCGATCGCGTATTGGGCGGCGGTGGAACCGATGTCGCCGCGTTTGGCGTCCAAAATCACGGGCACGTGGGGGGCGGTCGACCGCATATGCTGCATGAGCTTTTCCAGCTGGTCTTCGGCGCGGTGGGCGGCGAAGTAGGCAATTTGGGGTTTGAAGGAGATCACCAGATCGGCCGTGGCGTCCACAATGACGGCGCAAAAATCGTAGATTTTGCTGGCATCGCCTGCCAAGTGAGCGGGGAATTTGGCCGGCTCGGGGTCTAGGCCGACGCAGAGCATGGATTGGTTGCGGCGCTCGGCTTCTTTGAGTTGTTCTAAAAAGATCATAGGATGATTGTAATTTAGGGCATCGTTTAACATCGAATGATGCAAAAACTCAGCGCAAAGCAACTCTGGCTATTAATTGTCCTTACCGTGGTGTGGGGCTTGAACTGGCCAGTGATGAAGCTGGGCATCGCTGGTATGCCGCCGCTGCAGTTTAGAACGCTGTCGATGTGGCTGGGTTTACCGGTTTTAGCCTTGGCGCTGGTGGTGATGAAAGTGCCGTTTGCCATGCCGCGCAAACATTGGCCTGAGCTGCTGTTGCTAGCGGCGACCAATATGTTCATCTGGCATGTCTGCATCATTTTGGCGATACAGTCGCTGTCCAGCGGGCGAGCGGCGATTTTGGGTTACACCATGCCTATTTTTTCAGCTGTTTTGGGGACGATGTTTTTTGCCAGTGTGATGACCAAACGCAACTGGATTGGCGTGGCCGCCGCTTCCGTGGGCGTGGCGCTGCTGTTGTGGCACGAAATGACGGGCTTGAGCGGTAAACCCTTGGGCGTGGCTTTGGCCTTGACCGCAGCAGCCACTTGGGCGCTGGGCACGCAGCTCCTGCGCCGTACCAAAATTGATGTGCCAACTTTGGCCATTTCGTTTTGGATGACAGTGTTGGCCTGCGTGGTCATGTCGGCGCTGACCGTGACGTTTGAGCGCAATGCCTGGGTCATGCCATCACAAATTTCAGGCAACTCGTGGTTTGCGATTATTTACAACGCGGTGTTGGTGTTTGGCTTCGCCCACGCTGCATGGTTTTTCTTGGCCCGCACCTTGCCACCAGTGGCTTCTACGCTGTCGGTGATGATGATTCCGGTTTT
>JANPLX010000049.1:0-5274 GCA_031422495.1 Polaromonas sp.
AAATGCAATAATTTATTAGACTATCGCACCGCATGAAGCACTTCATCACCATAAGCGGTGAGTTTTTTCGCACCTATGCCGCTGATGCCGTCTAAATCGCTCAGTTGTTGCGGGTCGCGTTGGGCGATTGCTATCAGGGTGGCGTCGTGGAAGATGACGTAGGCGGGTAAGTTGTGTTCGCGTGCCACTTCAGCTCGCCAAGCTTTGAGCGATGCAAAGCGGCGCTCTCCTGCGGAATCAAGTGAGGTGTTTGATTTGCTGGTTGCCGCAGTTGTATTGCGTTTGGCTTTACTGCCTCTGGCGCTCGCCGTATCAGATTCACGCAGCATCACTTTGATGTTGCCCTTGAGGACTTCGCGCGAGGCGTCGTTGAGTTGCAAGGTGTTGAATGCAGCGGCGTTGATGTTCAAGGCGCCGTTTGCAATCAGTTGACGCAACACACTGCGCAGCTGTGTTTCGCTGAAAGTAGCACCAATACCAAAGGTGCTGACGGCTTCGTGGCCAAATTGCGCCACTTTTTCAGTTTTTTTACCCCGCAAAATATCCATGATGTGACCTGCCCCAAAGCTGATGCCGCTGTGCTGCTGCACGCGGTAAATGGTGCTTAGCAGTTTGCGGGCGGCATCGGTGCCGTCCCACAAATCAGGCGGGTTCAGGCAGTTATCGCAGTTACCACAAAAGAATTTTGCCCCCACCCTTGTTGCTTCGCGTACTAGGCTGCCCCCCGAGGTGGCTAATTTTCCTAGAGGTGGCTCGTCGGAAAATTGCGCGCAGTCTTCCCCAAAATATCGTAGTAATTGCACGCGTCTGCAATCGATGCTCTCAGCCAAAGTCAGCAAAGCATCCAACTTGCCGCGCATGATGCTTTTGAAGTCTTCTCCCGCCGGGCTTTCGTCGATCATGCGGCGCTGGTTCACCACGTCTTGCAGGCCATAGCTCATCCATGCGTTGGCGGGCGCACCGTCGCGCCCTGCACGACCTGTTTCTTGGTAGTAGGCTTCGATGTTTTTGGGCATATCCAAGTGTGCTACAAAGCGCACATCGGGCTTGTCGATACCCATGCCAAAGGCGATGGTCGCCACCATCACCAAGCCGTCTTCACGCAAAAAGCGGTCTTGGTTGCTTTGTCGCACGCCTGCGTCTAGGCCAGCGTGGTAGGGCAGTGCCTGCACGCCCTCATCGCACAAAGTTTGCGCAATGTCTTCTACTTTTTTGCGCGATTGGCAGTAGACAATGCCCGCATCGCCTGCGTGCTCGCTGCGTATAAAACGCAGCAGTTGCTGGGTTGGGTCTTTTTTCTCGACCAAGCGGTAGCGAATATTGGGACGGTCAAAGCTGCTAACAAATTTGGCGGCATCTTGTAGCTGCAGGCGCTCAATCATGTCGTCGCGCGTCAGCTCATCGGCTGTTGCGGTGAGGGCAACACGGGGCACGCTGGCGAAACGCTCGTGAAAAACCGTCAAAGCACGGTATTCTGGTCGGAAATCATGCCCCCATTGACTCACGCAATGGGCTTCGTCGATGGCAAACAAGCTCAGCAAGCCTCGCTCGTACAAAGAGTCCAGCTGCGCCAAGAACCGTGGGTTGGTCACGCGCTCAGGGGCTGCGTAGAGCATGGTGATGCTGCCGCTGAGCAAGCGTTTCTCCAGTGCGTAACTTGCCTCGGATGTCAAACTTGAGTTTAAGTAAGCGGCATCTACACCCGCCTCCAAAAGCGCACCCACTTGGTCGTGCATGAGTGCAATCAAAGGCGAAATCACAATCGTCACGCCGTGCCCAGCTTGTTGACGTGCTAGCGCGGGGATTTGGTAGCACAACGATTTTCCTCCACCCGTCGGCATCAAGACCAGCGCATCGCCACCTGCGCTCACATGGTTAATGATGGCTTCTTGTGGGCCTCTGAATTCGGTGTAACCAAAGATATCGTGTAGCAGTTCGCGGTGCAAAATGGGCATTCAGGGCGTTGGAGCGTAAAAAAGCGAAAAATCAAGGGTGTGTAAATAAATACAGTCCTTATTGTCGCTAGTTTTAGCTGATTTTTAGCTATTCTTAGGTTTGACTTGAAGTCTTTCTACAATGGAGGGCTATACGGAAGTCCTATGAAACCAATTATTTATACCCGTGGCCAACAGTTGCCAGAGATCTTAGCCAATCGCATCGCCATTTTGGATGGCGCGATGGGCACCATGATTCAGCGCTTTAAGTTGAATGAACTTCAATACCGCGGTGAACGTTTTGCTGACTTTCACAAAGATGTGAAAGGCAACAACGAATTGTTATCGATCACAAGGCCAGATGTGATTGCTGATATTCATGAAAAATACCTAGCTGCTGGTGCGGACATCGTTGAAACCAATACTTTTGGTGCGACGACTATTGCCCAAGCTGATTACGACATGGCGCATTTGGCGCGTGAAATGAACCTTGAGTCCGCAAAAATTGCACGTGCTGCTTGCGATAAGTATTCAACGGTAGATCGTCCACGTTTTGTGGCTGGGGCACTCGGCCCCACACCTAAAACGGCGAGTATCAGCCCCGATGTGAATGACCCTGGGGCGAGAAACGTTACTTTTGAAGAGCTGCGAGCAGCTTATTACGAGCAGATTGAGGCGTTAGTTGAGGGCGGCAGCGACCTGTTGTTGCTAGAGACCATTTTTGATACGCTCAACGCTAAAGCCGCTCTGTTTGCGATTGATGAGTATTTTGAAAACTCTGGTGAACGTTTACCATTAATTATTAGTGGAACCGTGACAGATGCTTCAGGTCGAATTTTGAGTGGCCAAACGGTGACGGCGTTTTGGCACAGTGTCCGACATGCGCGTCCTCTAGCAGTGGGTTTGAACTGTGCATTGGGAGCGGCTTTGATGCGACCTTATGTGCAGGAGCTACATCGCACAGCGACGGATACCTTCATAAGTTGCTACCCTAATGCAGGATTGCCAAACCCAATGAGTGAAACAGGCTTTGATGAGACGCCTGACGTTACCTCAAGATTGTTACGCGAATTTGCGCAAGAAGGCTTGGTCAATATCGTTGGCGGCTGTTGTGGGACGACGCCTGAGCATATTCATGCGATTGAGTTATCAGTGCAGAACTCGCCTATTCGCAAATTAAACAATACTTATTTTCATGCTTCAGTGTGATTAAGTATGCATAAACTAATTCCACTATCGCAGGGTTAGAATTAGTTGCTATCAAATTTTTTGAATAATCAAAAGAGATATACCGGAGACTTTAATGACAACAAATGAGCCTATGAACAAAGACGAAAAACGCATTGAGTTGCGTCGTGCTGCGCTTGAATACCATGAGTTTCCGGTACCGGGAAAAATATCAATTGCATCCACCAAGCAAATGGTTAACCAGCATGATTTGGCATTAGCTTACACCCCAGGTGTCGCTTTTCCTTGTGAAGAAATCGTTAAAGATCCTAACAATGCTTTTAAATACACGGCGCGTGGTAATTTAGTCGCCGTTATAACCAACGGTACTGCGGTATTGGGTTTGGGTGATATTGGACCTCTAGCATCTAAGCCTGTCATGGAAGGCAAGGGCGTGCTGTTTAAAAAATTCGCTGGCATCGATGTTTTCGACATTGAAATAGATGAAAAAAACGATCTCGACAAACTGGTCGACATCATTGCCTCGCTTGAGCCCACTTTTGGCGGCATCAATCTAGAGGATATCAAAGCACCTGATTGCTTTTACGTCGAACGCAAATTACGTGAGCGCATGAAAATTCCAGTCTTTCATGATGACCAGCATGGTACGGCCATTTGTGTGGGTGCTGCCATCTTGAATGGCTTGAAAGTTGTTGGCAAAGACCCGAAAAAAGTCAAACTAGTGACATCTGGCGCGGGTGCTGCTGCTTTGGCGTGCTTGGGGCTGCTGGTCAAGCTTGGCATTCCAAAAGAAAATATTTTTGTCACCGATTTGGCTGGCGTCGTGTACGAAGGCCGTACAGAACTTATGGACGAAGACAAGATTGGTTACGCGCAAAAAACGCCGCATCGTACATTGGCCGACGTTATAGCTGGGGCCGACGTTTTCTTGGGCCTGTCAGCGGGCGGTGTGTTGAAACAAGACATGGTGAAAAGCATGGCTGCAAAGCCAGTTATATTTGCTCTTGCTAATCCAAACCCTGAAATCACACCTGAAGATGTCAGAGCAGTTCGTGATGATGCCGTTATCGCGACGGGTCGCAGTGACTATCCCAACCAAGTCAACAACGTCTTGTGTTTTCCGTATATTTTCCGTGGCGCACTAGATGCAGGTGCTTCAACCATCACGGTTGAAATGGAGATCGCTGCTGTTCACGCCATTGCAGAATTGGCGCAAGCTGAGCAAAGCGAGGTGGTTGCAGCCGCCTATGTGGGCGAGCAATTGGCCTTTGGTCCTGAGTACTTGATTCCTAAGCCGTTCGATCCGCGCTTGATGATGAAAATTGCGCCCGCAGTTGCTCAAGCGGCCGCGGATTCCGGTGTGGCGTTGCGTCCTATCAAAGACATGGCAGCCTACATTGAAAAGCTGCAAGCCTTTGTTTATGCCTCTGGCACCACCATGAAACCCATTTTCATGGCAGCAAAAAATGCTAAAAATAAACGGGTTGCTTATGCTGAAGGCGAAGAGGAGCGCGTGTTGCGTGCTTGTCAAATTGTGGTGGATGAAGGTTTGGCGCGTCCAACCCTGATTGGCCGCCCAGCCATCATCGCGCAACGTATTGAAAAATTTGGTCTTCGACTCAAAGAAGAGTTGGACTACGATGTCGTCAACGTCGAGCAAGACAGTCGGTACCGCGATTTTTGGCAAACTTATCATCGCATGGCAGAGCGTCAAGGCGTAACCGTGCAAATGGCCAAAATAGAAATGCGCCGTCGATTGACTTTGATAGGCGCGATGTTGCTACACAAAGGTGATGTTGACGGCATGATTTGTGGCACATGGGGCACTACAGCCATGCATTTGCAATATATTGACCAAGTGATTGGCAAACGCGAAGGCGGTAGCCCAAGCACAGAGCAAGATGTCCAGATTTATGCCTGTATGAACGGTTTGATGCTGCCAAATCGCCAATTGTTTTTAGTCGATACACATGTCAACTATGACCCTACGGCTGAAGAATTGTGCGAAATCACGGTGATGGCGGCTGAGGAAATGATGCGATTTGGCCTAAAGCCCAACGTCGCGCTCTTGAGTCATTCTAATTTTGGCAGCAGCAATATGCCAACAGCTGTCAAAATGCGCAAAACCTTGGAACTGTTGCGAGTTCAAGCG
>JANPLX010000050.1:0-17825 GCA_031422495.1 Polaromonas sp.
CGACAAATTGGTAGATTTAGGCGGTGGCGGCTACCGCTGGGAGATGGAAAAAATCGGCATTGCGTCGATCAATTTGCAAACGATTTACTCCTCTAAATACGTGTCGAACAAAGCCAAAGGCACCGTCGTGTGGTCGCCCATCAAGTCCGAAGGCAACGCGCTGGTGTCCGGCAGCTGGGTCATTCGCGACAACAAAAAATCAACCAATTTGGTGCTGCAAATCAACGGTGATTTAGAAATTCCACTACCAAGTTTGATGAAAATGGTGGTCACGCCCATCGTCACGGGTGAGTTTGAAAAGATGGTTGAAAAGTATATTGATAACTTGACGAAGAAGTTTGGCGGCGAAGCTTAAATTCGTCGATTGCGCTCCTAAAATTAAGTAATTACGACTCTATCCGGCGTGTTTTATGCCTATAGTGCTATTTAATTTATAGCATAATTTGAGTATTGGTTCTAAAAAATGAAAAACCAGCGCCGCCATCATCGTTTAGATTTGGTGCGCATTGCGAATGATGCGATGACGGAGCGCGGTTTGCTGCCTGAATTTTCCGCGGGCGTGCAGCATCAGTTAAACAAAATTTCTGCCCAAGCTGTTGATGCAGAACTTGCCAAACATGCAGACATGCAAGATCTACGCCATTTGCTGTGGTGTTCACTTGACAATGACGATTCTGAAGACTTAGACCAGTTGACCGTCAGCGCAACGCTGCCCGACGGCAAGGTGAAAATTTACGTCGCGATTGCAGATGTGGACGCCTTGGTCAAAAAAGGCACGCCGATTGACGAGCATGCCCGCACCAATACCACCTCTGTCTATACCTCGGCGCGTATTTTCCCCATGCTGCCTGAGCGCTTGAGCACCGATTTAACGTCGCTTAACCCGCATCAAGACCGCTTGGCGGTGGTGACAGAAATGGTTTTTCACCCTGATGCTTCGCTTGCCGGTGCGACACTGTACCGCGCCGTGGTTCGCAACCAGGCCAAGCTAGCCTATGACGCCGTGAGTAGCTGGATCGATGGCGAGGGCGCTTTGCCAGCTGCCACTGCAGCCGTCAAAGGCATGGATGCGCAGCTGCGTACGCAAGATGCCTTGGCGCAGCAACTGCGTAAACGTCGCAGAACCGAAGGTTCGCTCGATTTTGAAACCTTCCAACCCAGAGCCGATTTTGCAGGTGACCAAGTTGTCGATATTCGCCAACAAGTGCAAAACCGTGGCCGACAACTGATTGAAGAATTCATGATCGCGACCAATGGCTGCACCGCACGGTTTTTGGCATCGCACGGCGGGGCGTCGCTGCGGCGTGTGGTGCGTTCGCCCGAGCGCTGGCTGCGTATCGTCAATGTAGCTGCAGAATATGGCGAAACCCTGCCAAGCGAGCCCAATTCCAAAGCGCTAGAGCACTTTTTAGCTAAGCGGCACAAGGCAGATCCGCTGCGTTTCCCTGATTTGTCACTTGTCATCGTCAAGCTCATGGGGCGTGGTGAATATGTGGTGGAAATGCCGGGTAGCGCGCCGATTGGGCATTTCGGCTTGGCGGTGCGCGACTACACGCATTCCACGGCGCCGAACCGCCGTTATCCAGATTTGATTACCTCGCGCATGCTCAAAGCCGCCTTAGGAAAAGAAAAGCCTCCATATTCCACTTCCGAGTTGGGCGCGCTGGCCATGCATTGCACCGCGCAAGAAGATGCGGCGCAAAAGGTGGAACGGCGTTTGCGCAAGTCCGAAGCGGCGCTGTTGCTAGAGGCACGTATTGGCCAGTATTTCGACGGCGTTATCACCGGCAGCTCAAGCTATGGTGTGTGGGTGCGTATTTTTTCGCCACCAGTTGAAGGTAAGCTGGTCAATCTGCGCGCACAAGTTAATGTGGGTGACAAGGTGCGTGTGAAGCTCATCTCTACCAATGTCGAGCGCGGTTTTATCGATTTTGTCGTAAGCGACTAAACAGCGTTACTGCTCCTAAAACCAGCGCACCCGCAACAATGCCAGTCAAGGCATCGGTGCTGAGCGAAATGATCGTGCTTAAAAACCCATTTTGCCCCGCTGTGACACTCTCCACCCAGCGTTGAATGATCGGAAATCCATGCGTCAAAATCCCGCCACCGACTAAAAACATGGCTGCCGTGCCGACGATGGACAAACCCTTCATCATGTACGGCGCAAACCACAAAATACCCAGTCCAAAGCGGTGCTTGAAGCCACCAGCAGTGTGTTTTTGCGTCAAATGTAGCCCTGCATCGTCAATTTTCACAATGCCAGCTACTAAGCCGTAAACGCCCACCGTCATCAATATGGCAATACTGGTGAGCACCGTGATTTGCGTGGTCAGTGGGCTGCTTTGCACTGTGCCCAGGGTGATGGCGATGATCTCGGCAGACAAAATAAAGTCTGTCCGAATCGCTCCTTTGATTTTGTCTTTCTCCAGCGCAATCATGTCTGTGCCGGAATTAGCCATGGCACTCAACAGCGCTTCTTGGCGTGCCTCGTCTTCGGCTTTGCTGTGAAAAAACCGGTGCGCCAGCTTTTCAAAACCTTCGTAACACAAGAAAGCCCCACCAATCATTAAGAGAGGCGTGACCAACCATGGCGCAAAGTAGCTGATGGCAATGGCAGCTGGTACCAAAATCGCCTTGTTGATGAACGAGCCCTTGGCCACCGCCCAGACCACAGGCAGCTCGCGCTCGGCCGACACGCCGCTGACTTGCTGCGCGTTCAGCGCCAAATCATCGCCCAGCACGCCACTGGTTTTTTTGGCGGCTACTTTGGTGAGCAGCGCGACATCGTCCAAGATAGAGGCAATGTCGTCGATGAGGGCGAGCAGGCTAGAGGCCATGGGTTCAGACTTTCAGAGATATTGGGAAGGAGGGAAGGGTTTTTGAACGAAAACGCCAGTTTACGTCAATCAAGTTTCAATTCATTCAAATTCGGTGACCGTCCAGCCAGTTTGCGCTATTGGCCTACATCAACGTCAGCATTTTTTGACACCTTTGATCGCCCATTGCGCCTAAGCTGGAAGCTTATAACCACCAAATTTTCATCAGAGAAAGTAAACCTATGTCGCACACAACCTATTATCACGCTGTCGTTTGGCTTGACCATGCCGAGGCGCATGTCATGCACTTTAGCCCAGAGCAGGTTGAAAAACAGCTCATTCTCCCGGCTGATCCCCATAAAAACCTGCATATCAAAAGCGGCAAAGCGGGCGCAGGCAAAGCAAAAGAAGACCAAAAGTATTACCACGACATCGCCCACGCGCTTGACGGCGCCAGTGAAATCTTAGTCGTCGGGCCAGCGAACGCCAAGCTGCAATTCATCAAACACATCCACGCTCATGACAAAGACTTGGTCGACAAAATCCTCGGCGTAGAAACCGTAGACCATCCCAGCGATGCGCAAGTCGTCGCCTACGCCCGCAAGTACTTTGTCGCCAAAGACCAGATGCTGTCTCAGGCTTCGGTGAATAATTAGGCTTAAACAGGCTTAAACAAGATTAAATAGGCTTTTCAAACTGCAGTTTTATCTTTGAACGCGCAGTATTTCGCCACCTGACACTGCCCACACTGCGGGCTACGCGCCATGCACACATAGCGGCCATGCAAAATCAGCCAATGGTGCGCGTCTACCAAATATTCGGGTGGAATGCGTTTCAGCAGTTTCAGTTCCACTTCCAACGGCGTTTTGCCCGGCGCTAACCCCGTCCGGTTGCCCATCCGGAAAATGTGGGTGTCCACGGCCATCGTCGCCTCGCCAAAAGCCGAGTTCAGCACCACATTCGCCGTTTTGCGCCCTACACCGGGCAGGGCTTCTAAGGCCGCTCGGTTTCGGGGGACGATGCTGTTGTGCTTGTCCACCAACATCTGGCAGGTTTGCAGCAAGTGCTTGGCTTTGCTGTGGTACAGGCCTATGGTCTTGATGTAGCTCTCCAGTCCATCTAGTTCCAGCGCCAATATCTTGGCGGGCGTGTTCGCCACGGGGAAAAGCCGTCGCGTCGCCTTGTTCACGCCCACGTCAGTGGCTTGGGCGCTTAACAGCACGGCGGTCAGCAGCTCAAACACGCTGGTGTATTCCAGCTCCGTCACCGGCATGGGGTTGGCGGCTTTCAGCGTGGCAAAGAAGGGCGCGATGTTTTCTTTCTTCATTAAATTTGTCATTGCTGTAGTTTCGCAGATTGAAGCTTAAAACGAACGCAAATCTATGCACAATATAAGAAGTATTCATTTCACAGAGCCACCACCATGCAATTTGCCGACCGCCTGAACAACGTAGAAACCTCCGCCATCCGCGAACTCTTCAAACTGCTGGGCAAGCCCGGCATCATCAGCTTTGCCGGCGGCTTTCCTGACCCGGCGCTGTTCGATGTAGAGGGTATCGCCCAATCAGCCGCTTACGTTTTAGCCAACAACCCCGGCCCCGTGCTGCAATACGGCGCAACCGAAGGCTTTGGCCCGCTGCGCGAAGGCTTGAGCAAATTCATGGCAAACAAAGGCGGGGCTGGAAGTGACGCGAACGTCACGGTCCCCCCCGACGGCCTGATCGTCACCACCGGCAGCCAGCAGGGTTTAGATTTGCTGGGCAAAGTGATGATTAACCCCGGCGACAAAGTCATCGTCGAAGCGCCCACGTTTTTAGCCACCATCCAGTGCTTCCGCCTTTACGGCGCACACGTCATAGGCGCACCGACGGATGCTGACGGCGTGGACACCGACAAGCTGGAAGCGCTGATCGCCGAGCACAAGCCCAAAATGGTTTACCTCATCCCCACCTTTGGCAACCCCAGCGGCGCAACGCTGAGCTTGGCGCGGCGCAAGCGCGTGCTGGAGCTGGCCGTCAAATACAACACCCTGGTGGTGGAAGACGACCCGTATTGCGAGCTGTATTTTGGCAAACCACCGCCGCCATCCTTACTCGCCCTGAGCCACACCGTCCCTGGCAGCCGCGACTTGCTCGCCCATTGCGGCAGTTTTAGCAAAATCTTAAGCCCCGGCCTGCGCGTCGGCTGGATGATCGCACCCCCCGCGCTGCTGGCCAACGCCACCATGTGCAAACAGTTCAGCGACGCCCACACCAGCAACCTAACCCAAGCCACCGCCGCCCATTATTTGACCCTGAACCGCCTAGACACCGCCCTAGCCGCCGTCCGCACCACCTACGCCGAGCGCGCCCGCGTCATGGCCGAAAGCCTGCGCCGCGAGCTAGGCAGCGCCATCACCTTCAACGAGCCGCAAGGGGGGATGTTCTTTTGGGCGAAATTAACAGGCGAGGGTGGCAAGTCGAATAACGCCACAGATTTCGCCAAACGCGCCATAGATAAGCTAGTAGCCTTCGTCCCCGGTGCGCCGTTTTATGCACATGATGCGGATGTGGCGACGTTTAGGTTGAGTTTTGCGACTGTGGATGTGGAGAAGATTGTTGAGGGGGTGGGGAGGTTGGGGGAGGCTTTGTGAGATTTTTTATTTTTCTTCGACACTGACTGAGCCAGAAACCTCCGCGCTGACATCGCCGCCTTTTATACGCACTAAGGGCAGATTTCTCATTAGTCTTAATTGTGTTTCTTCTATTTTTTTAGAATCTTCCATTTCACTGAGATCAATAAAATCGCCTACTTTAGGCGCATTACTTATTGCAGTTTCAATGATATGTAATTTGAATGCAATTATGCATAGTATGAAAGCAATAAATATAAAAATTGCTTTGGTCATTTTATCCATTTAATGCTCCTTGAATATAGGTATTGCCATATGAGCCACGCAATATGGATGCATTAATGCTGTATTTTTTTGCAATTGAGTTTATTGCATCAAGAAACCAATCTTCGCTATCCGGATGAATTAATATTTTTTTAATTAAATCATTTGTATTAACAAATAAGCTATGTCCAATTGCAGTTTTTTTAGCTTCAGCATGAGGGTCATAAGTATCTAAGCTTATGCGAACTTCTTTCTCGAATTCAAAGTGCGGTCGTTTTATAAAAAAACAATCTTCATAAGGTAATTCTCCAGATGTTTCATTCGATTGCTTATATTCAACATTTTGCAATATAAAAGAATGGCCTTGCAATTTTGATCGAATCATAAATTTTTTTAATTCACATACTGTAGTTTGAATTGCAATGGAATTATTTACTTTCCCGTATACTTCCCACATAACCATGTTTTCATCAAAATTTTTATGCCAACAACTGATAAAGGTATTTTTAATTAAACGATCATAGAAATCATCAACTGTCGTAATGGGCGATTTATCGTCAGGGGATGGATTTTTATAAAATTCTTCCATTACTCTCTTCATATCGTCCGGAAATCGACCCTCGTGTTTATCTTTTACTCTGTCTGCTCTAGCAAGCCAGATCGCTTGTTTTTCAAGCATAGAGATAAATTTTGATAAATCCATATAACGCCAGAGCAATTGATCATCTATAAGATCCTTATCGAATTTTATTTTCATTTAGTTAATTTAGTATTTTTTGCAATATGACAAGATTATTTTCACAAAATTTGTATAAAACGGCCTCCCGACCAGTTTCTTGCCGTTCAATCAATTCTTAGGCGATCGCGCGCCGTAAGCAATGGCTTCTGAGCGTAGAGGTTCAGGTAATTTTTCGGGGTCTAGCAGGTCGAGGTTGAACTGCATATGGCCGCCGCTGGCTTGGAAGTTGTTGTGCATTTCTACGAGCGATTCGCATTTGGATAACCAGTCTTGAAGCGCGGGGCTGATGATGGGTAGGTTGGCGGGATCGGGCATATTTACAGTATTTGTATAGATTTACAGATAAAAATGGCTCTAGCCGGCGTATTTATTAACTGAGCAGCTATTAAAAGTATAGTGATATTGCACTCACAATTACGCAGAAGTATGCGCATCCACATACGAATCCACCAACCTGCGAATCATCCGCTGGTATTGCGTATGGTTTTTAGCGGCTTCTGACTTGAAGAAGTCGATACTCTTTTTACTCAGCGCCAAAGTCACTTTGACGGCTTCTTCGTTGAAAGCCAATTCAGCGGGTGATGGCAAAAAGTCTGGAACGATTTTGATTTTGCCAATGGGCTCGTCGGTGTAGATTATTTTCTTGCTCATATATTGCTTTTCCTAAACGTTAGGATATCACTAAGCCATAATAATTGCCATACTTTTATCCATATTTTTTCTTCCTCGTCACACCATAAATCAGGGTCAGAGCACAATTTCGTCGCAGCTTGGTTGTCCGCCGAATTGAGTGCTTTCCTGAATTGTGATCTGACCCTGATTTATTTGCTTCTTCGGCGTGAGGTGAAGGCGCAGAAGTGGGTGAGAGCAGGGGATTTGCTTGGAATAGGGGTTAAATATGGCTATAGCCAGCGTATTCATTGCCTAAGGTGCTATAGAAAATATAGTAAATTTAGCTGATTTATACACATTTGGTAGCTTCAAAGCTTCTCAATTAAAACAGCTTAAACTGGCAGCAAATACATTTTCCACATGCTAAACACCCCACCGGAGCCACACCATGCCCAGATTACAGCCCTTACCCGCCGACACGACCCCCGAGCTAAAGCCGCATTTTGATTTCTTTTTTGGGACTTTGGGGTTCACACCCAACAGCGTCTTGACCATGCAGCGCAAACCTAAGCTGGTGCAGGCTTTGGCGCAGATGAATGCGGCGGTGATGGACCCGGCGGGGGAGGTGGATTTGGGGTTTCGGCGGCTGGTGGGGCATGTGGTTAGCAAGGTGTCTGGCTGCCTGTATTGCCAGGCGCACACACTGCTGGGGGCGCACAACTTTGGGGTGTCTGACGCCAAATTGGCCGATATTTGGAGCTATGCCACCAGCGACCTGTACAGCGTGCGCGAGCGGCTGGCGCTGGATTTTGCACTGGCGGCGGCCAGCCAGCCGAATGCGGTGACAGACAGCCAGTTTGCCGAGCTGCAGCAGCATTGGAACGATGGCGAAATCACCGAAATACTGGGTGTGGTGGCGATGTTTGCCTTTTTGAACCGCTGGAACGACACCATGGGCACCCCCTTAGAAGCCGCGCCTTTGGCTGTAGCGGGGCAGGCGCTGGGTAGTCAGGGTTGGGGCGCTGGTAAACACGTTGCAAGTTGAAAATAGGCTGAAAATAGAAGTAAATATGCCTATATTCGTCTCTAGCCGGCGTATTTATTGACTTAAGTGCTATAAAAAATATATTACATTTCAGCTTTTAAAGATGTTTTTAGCTACTCAAAACGGCTCAAGATTTATCTACGGCAAGATAAATTGAATATCTTTTGACCATTCGCGCGATACTTTTTCGTAGCCAGCTTTGGTCAAATGGATTTCGTTGATCCAGTCGCCGCTCTCGGCTTTGGTTTTTGGCAAGGCGGGGGTGAGGGTGGTGACGAGATTGGCGGAGTCGAAGACGTTGATGTTGTCGTGCAGCAGCGCAATGTCACGTAACAGGTCGCCAAACTGGTTGAATAATTGGCGCCCTAGGGTGGTCCAGATGGTTTCGGGGATATTAAAACTTTTGACAGCTTTGAATAACCAGGGGCCAAAATTGAAGGCGTCGCCGGCATCGCGAATGGTGGGGAAATGGTAGGTGTGTAAGAAGATGGGGATATCTTCGTTGGTGGTCGTTGAATCGCGACAATCAACCAATATTTGAAATACGGCGTGAATGTGGTTTTCAAAGGTTGTCCAACCAGCTGAGGACAGGTAACTGTCGCAAATGGTCGGATCACCCGTGATTTCAGCGGGGGTAAGGAATAATCGCAAGGCGGGGTCGGCTATATCTTTGTGGCCCAGCGCGTCAATCATGTCATTACCACCGGCAGATAATAAAATACCGTGCCACGGCTCTTTTTTCGCGCCAGATAATAAATTAACAAAGTTCGGTTCGCAGATGTTATCTACCATGCGCTTGAGCGTGGCACCTGGGCGGGCGCAGTTAACGGCGCAGCAACGTTGGGGAAAATTTAGTTTTAATAATAAATTTGAGTTGCTAAATTGATTGATGGTGCCTATTGAAAACCAAGAATCACCCTGCGCCAAAAAGCGGTATTTGAATTGATTCAAAGCCGGGTCTGCGCCATCCGCCGGGGAGAGTATTTCGCTGGGTTGGAATAACTTCAGGACGGGCATGGTGTCTCCTTACATTTAATTCGGCAAAATACTTGGTTTGTTCTCAGGGTCCCACACCACGGCTTGGCCCTTGACTAACCAGGCGGTGGCAAAAGCGAGTATGGCAAAGGTTTCGGGGAGGTAGATATTTGGGCTTTCGGTGATGCGCATATAACCGATGATGAGGAACGATAAAAACATAATCGCACCGCAGATTTTGTATATTTTATTTCGGGTTAGTTTTTGCGATGTGGGGTGGGCTTTGGTATTCGCACCAAAGCGAAAGAAAACCATATAAAAGGTTAATGAAAAGAATACTACGACAAATAATAAATGAAAACCTAAGATGCCAGTGCCTAAATAACAGGTATGGTTTTGCAAGCAGGGGTGTTTGTTGATCAATACTTCTGCAAATTCAGGATTCATGGGAAACAAGCCAATGCCGACCGCTGCTAAGCCAGCAATGAAGGCGATGATGTTGTCGCTCAGCTTGTCGGTGCGGTAACAGGCCAAGAGCACGCCAACCAAGACGAGTGTGGCGACAAACACGTCGCGCATGCTGGTGTAGTAGTAGGCGCTGATGGAGTTGGTAAAGGTGATGTCTTCACGAAAATAAGCGCCAAATTTCACCCACGTCGGCATCAGCAAACCGATGTAGCCAATGGCATTGCGCAAATACCAGTACGAGGTGATGTGGCTGTTGTCGGGCGAATACATATTGCGCTCCTGATGAAGATGCGCTTATATATTAGTGAGTAGTTAGAGCCTTGTAAAGACGCTATCTTGGGTAATATTGCCAAAGTGTTGATGCAATATTGATGATTGTCAAAGATTTTTTTGATAGTTCTGACATTATCAAAACTACCTTTAGGAGAAATCATCATGAAATTGCAAAAATGGTTGGTTTTAATTGCTTTGCTGGCGGGCGCAACTGCACTGTCAGCCAAAGAAGAGAATACAAAGGCGGCGGATACGGCCAAGGTGTCCGCACAGAAAGCGCAGGACGCTGCGAAGAAAGCGGCTGATGAAGCCAAAGAGGCGACCATCAAGGCCGCAGACGCTGCCAAACTGGCGGCTGAAAAGGCTGAGCAGGCTGTGAGTGAGGCCTCGCAGAAAACTGCAGAGGCTGCCAAAGAAGCTGCTCAAAAGGCCGAGGATGCTGCAAAACTAGCAGTAAGCAAGACGGCAGAGGCTACCAAAAAAGCGACCGCAGCCACCAAGGATGCCGCCCTGAAGGCCGAAGGCGCCGCTAAAAAAGCAGCTCTGGCTACCAAAGAGGCGGCTGTGAAGGCCACAGAAGCCGTCAAAAATATGGCCAAAGCTAGCAAAGAGTCGGCTAAAAAAGCAGCTGAAACCACCCGAGATGCTGCGAAAAAAGCATGGGAAGCCACCAAATTGGCGGCTGAAAACGCACTCGAAGTAACTCAGGGCAGAATGATTCAAAAGTGACAAAGCCTGAAGTTGGGGATGCGGAGTCCGTAAAATCACGGCAACATGAAAAATGCATCCAACAAAGGTTTAAGCGGACTAGCTGATTTAGCGCAATTAAATGGCTTGGTCATCAAAGAAACACCGCCAATTTCAGCTTTAGATATAGCTGCTGCCGCAGAGGTAGCGGACAAAACTCAACGAGCCAAAGACGTGGTTCGCGTCTCACGCGAAACCAAAGGGCGGGGCGGCAAAGCGGTGACGTTGGTGAAGGGCGTTTCGCTGGCGGACAACGCGTTCGAAGCGTTGGGCAAACAGCTCAAAGCGGCTTGCGGCAGTGGTGGCACGGTGAAAGATGGGGTGAATGGCAGGGTAATAGAGGTGCAGGGCGACCATATTGACCGCATTGTGGCGCTGCTGAACGCGCAGGGGTATCAGGCAAAGCGGGCAGGCGCATAAAAAAGCCGGCTGTGAGGTATAAATCCTCATTAGCCGGCGTATTTATTGCCTAAATTGCTATAATTAATATAGCAAATTCACTGCAAATTGTCTACAAAATTACTGCTTGATAGCCTCAACTTGGATCACCAAGCGCACGTTCTTAGGAAAACCCCAATCCACGCCGTAGTTCAGGCCGTAAGCGGTGCGGTCGATGGTGGCTTCAAAATCGCCGCCGCAAACTTCGCGTTTCAGCATCGGGCTGTTGTAGCAGTTGAACTGGCTGGCTTTCAGGGTGACGGGGTTGGTTTTGCCGAGCATAGTCAATGTGCCAGCAACTTCAGCCACTTTGTCGCCGTTAAACGTCATGCCTGTGGAGACGAATTTGGCGGTTGGGTGGGCTGCTGCGTTAAAAATGTCTGGGCTTTGCAGGTGTTTGTCAAAGGCGGCTGTGCCAGTATTGATGGAGGTGATGTCTAAAGTGATCTCAACTTTGCCAGTTTTAGCAGCGCGGTCAAACTCGATTTTGCCGTCTTTTTTGTCAAAACGTCCACGGTTTGTTGAGGTGCCGAAATGGCCGATCTCAAAAGTCGCGAAGGTGTGGGTCGGGTCAATCGCGTACGTAGCGGCGTTGGCTTGGCTGGCGCCTGCGAGCAAAGCTGCAGCGGCTGTGAGGGATAGAACTAAAGAACGCATCGAAAGGGTCTCCAAATGGACGGGTTAAAAAAAAGAGAAATAAAAAAACTAGCCAAAATCTCGTCATTCCCGCGAAGGCGGGAATCCACAAGCGCCACCTTGGATTCCCGCCTTCGCGGGAATGACGGAGATGCTTTAAAGCTTATGAATACCGGTCATAGCCAGCTTGAATTTGACTTGCACCGGGTCGGCCACCATTGACGTATCAGCCCATTCGCCTTCGCCTATTTTAAAAGTCAGGCGCTTGATGGCAAAACTACCAATTGCTGTGGTCACAGCCACTGCGCCTGCGCCAGTTTGTGTCATGGTGATGGGCACCACAACATCTTGCGCAATGCCTTTGACGCTGAGTTTGCCCGCGGCTTCGTACTTGCCTGCGCCTAGCGCTTTGATGCTGCTAGAGACAAAGATTGCCTGCGGAAACTTGGACGTGTTGAACCATGTCGATTTTGGCAATTCGGCATCGGTGGCAGGGTCACCAATGGTGGTGCTGGCAATATCGACCGTGAAAGTGACTTTGCTGGCATCTAGCTTGGCGGCGTCAAAGTTGATTTGCGCGTCAAACTTTTTAAACTTGCCGTCTACAGGCACACCCATTTGCTTGAAAGTGAAGCTCACATCGCTTTGTGCGGGGTTCAATTTTTGCTGTGAGATTGCGGGCTGTGCTGAAAGCACGAGTAGCGCTGTCAGGGTAAAGAAAAGGGGTTTCAATGTCATGAGATAACTTTCAAGTACGGTCTGGAAGCATGCGGTTGATCAAACCGTCTTTGTCAAAAAAGTGGTGTTTGATGGCCGCCACAATGTGCAACGTCGCCAATGCAATCAGTGAAAACGCAGCAATGCCGTGCACTTCTTTGATTGATTTGGCAAACTCTTTGTCCACCGCCATAAAGTCAGGCAAGGGCAGCACGCCAAACAAAACCACCGGAAAGCCAGCTGCCGAACTGTAAGCCCAGCCCAGCAACGGCACGACAAAAAACAGTGCATACAGCGCGTAATGTGTGGCATGGTAAGCCTTGCTTTGCCAGTTTGGCATGGCAAGCTCAATGGAAGCGGGCAGTGCAGGCGGGCGATGCGTTAAGCGCCACAGCAAGCGAAGCACTGACAAAGCTAAAAACGTGATGCCTGCCCACTTGTGGTAATTGTAAAGTTTGAGCTTCAGCGGCGAAATTGGCAAATCAGCCATGTAAATGCCGACGGCAAACATGCCGAAAATAGATAAACCTAAGAGCCAATGCAAAACAATAGCCACTGCGCTGTAACGGGCTGCCTTGGCGTCAGGTGAAGCGGATTTGCTTAGATTGGATTTGACTATTTTTGAGTTCACGCTACATCGTTTTGTTATTAATGATGTAAGTGTAGAGGAACTTCACTCAAAATAACATCAACGAAATTGATGATTTCATTCAAATAAATTGAATAATAAATGGCTATCAAGTATGCGCACCTCAATCAGAATTAGCTAGAAATTAGCTAGAAATTCGTGTGAGGGCGGCGTTGCTTGTGTAAATATCTCGCCGTGTCAGGGGCACTGGCGGCGCAGGCAAACGGGGCGAGCCGCGTTTTGAGGCCAAAATTTGGTAAATACCTGTGCCTTCGGCTTCAAACTCCATCGCGCAGGCGGCCATGTAGAAGCGCCAGACGCGGTAGGCGTCTTCACTGACGTAGTTTAGCGCGGCATCGTGGTTGGCTTCTAAGCGTTTCACCCATTCGCGTAGCGTCATGGCGTAGTGAATACGCAGGTTTTCGACATCGTGAATCTCAAATGTCGCTAGCTCCATGCCGCGCAAAATGTTGCTGATGGTGTCTAGCTCACCTCCGGGAAAAACGTAGCGGTTGATGAACTCGGCGTCCAGCGTGGGGTGCCAGCCCTCTTCATCATGGGTAATGCCGTGGTTTAAAAACAAGCCGCCTGGGCGCAGCAAGCGCATCACGGTGGCGTTGTAAACCGGTAAGTTAGCCAAGCCCACATGCTCAAACATGCCGATGCTGGAGATTTTGTCGTACACGGCTTCACCCTCAAGATCACGGTAATCGCGCATTTCCAGCGTCACCAAGTATTGCAAACCAAGGCTTTTCACACGCTCAGTAGCATAGTCAAATTGGCGCTGGCTCAGCGTGATGCCATGCGCTTTCACGCCATAATTTTTTGCCGCCCAGCAGACCATGGCGCCCCAACCGCAGCCAATGTCTAAAAAGCGTTCGCCGGGCTTCAGGCGCAACTTGCGGCAGACGTGCTCTAACTTGTTGCTCTGCGCCTGCTCTAAGCTGTTGTCAGGTGATTCAAAGTAGGCGCAAGAGTAGACCATTTGCTCGTCCAGCCACAGTTTATAAAACGCATTGGACACATCGTAGTGAAACGATATGGCCGCGCGGTCGCTCAAGCGGCTGTGTTTGTGGGCTTCGTTGGCGTCAAGCGAATCAAGATTTCCAACAGCCGCGATGACGGTGTCCGCCGTTGTTTTAGCCGGCAGTCGTAATGCATCCCATACCAAAACAGCGCGGCTTCTTATGGGCAATGACAGCTTTTGTAAGTAAGGTTTGAGGCGCAAGCCCGCGTACAAATCACCCTCAAAATCAACCAGTCCGCGGAAATACGCATCGACGAGCGTGATCGGGTTGCGCTTCAATACCAACTTGCGCAGCACCGCAGGGTCGCGTACGACCAATGTGAACTTGGGCACCGTATCGCCGAAAACATACTGTGCGCCATTCCACAAGCGCAGCGCTATGGCACCTTGAAAGTTGTGCAGCAATTGTTTGACGATACGCACCGTCGCGTTGATGTGCTTCGAATCAGAACCCGTGTATTCGTCCAAAAGTGCAACCGAAGGCATAGCTTGTCTCCAATAAATTCACGAATGAAAAAATTAAAAATCTACAAATCAACGAATAATCATGACCGGCTTGCTTGACTGCGCCGCCACTTTGCCTGCAACGCTGCCCAAAAACAGTTTCTCAATGCCGCCACGCCCATGCGAGCCCAGCATGATCAGCTTGGCGTGCTCTTCCTCTGCGGTTTCTAAAATCGCTTTGACAACAGAGGAATTCTCGACCAAACGCGTTTTCACTGTCACCGGATCGCCGCCAATGCTTGCCAAGTGGTTGATGTGCGTAAAAGCTCGTTGCGCATGTTTGCGCCCGGATTCCATGAAGGCCTCAAAACCCACTAGGCTCATCTCAGCACCGCCCATGTAAGGGTAGGGGTCAATCACATATACCACGGTCAAATGCGAGCCATGCGCCCGCGCCATGTTGATAGCCATTTGAGATGCATGTTCGGATGCAGTTGAGCCATCGGTTGCGAAGAGTATGTGTTTGAACATGGTTAGCCTCTTTTTTTTATGCTGAAAATGAAGATATGTTGCTTTTGATGCTTCTAGATACTCCCTCTAAACCAGGTTATTGAGTGTAGGACAGAGCCTCGATTTGACAAAGCTCAACGCGAAATCAACGCACGATCAACACCGGCTGCGTCGCGTGAGACGACACTTTGTTCGCGGTACCGCCCAAAAACAGCTTTTGCAAGCCGTTTCTGCCATGCGAGCCGACAATAATCAAGTCTGCCTCTTGCGTCTGTGCGGCTTGCACAATGCCTTTGTATGCGACCACATCTTCCACCAGTAGTGTTTCAAAGGGAACAGTCACACCTTCAGTTTTCGCTAAATCGGCGACGTGGGCAAACGCCTTGACCGAATGCTCTTGCGCCGCACCCATATATGCTTGAAACCCGAGCGGATTCATTTCGCCCACCCCCAAATAAGGGTAAGGGTCAACCACATACACCGCAGTGAGTTGCGCGGCAAGTGATCTTGCTAAATTGACCGCTACAACAGCGGCGTGGTCTGATGCTGCAGAACCATCGGTTGCAAAAAGTATTTTTTTGAACATGGCAATCCTTTTAAGTGGACAAATTGAAATATTACGCTACATACGCGTTTCGTGCTTGATTTAGATCAACTTGAATATAGATGATTAAAATATTGTGATGTCAGAAAATATGTCAGAAGCGACACCATTTGTAAGCGTCACTTTCTCTGCGAGCTTGCAGCGACATATAACTTGCCCTCCTCAAAATGTCGCCCCCGCCAACATACGCGAGGTTTTGAAGGCGGCGCTCGTGGCAGCGCCCGATTTGACGCATTACATTTTTGACGACCAAGCGAATATTCGCAAACACGTCGCAGTCTTCATCAACCGCGACATGTTGCAACATCGTGCTAATTTGTCACAAACTTTAAATGCTGGCGACCAGGTCTTGGTGGTTCAAGCGCTTACTGGTGGCTAAACTGAGCACTAAATGGGTAGCCGAATTTGGAGGTAATCATGACAAACATGACAAGCATTCTCGTAGGAACCCGTAAAGGACTCTTTGTCGTTGAAAACCAGCAAATCAAGTCCCATCACTTTCAGGGCGAACCCGTCTCGCAAGTACTCGTAGATAGGCGCAGCAAGGCCTGGCTGGTGGCGCTGAACTTGGGGCATTTTGGCATCAAGTTGCACAAAAGCGTGGATCAAGGCCAAACTTGGACACCACTGACGGCTCCAGCTTTCCCGATCAAACCCATGGCGGGCGATGCCAATTTTGAAGACTACAAAACCGACCCGACACCGTGGAATGTAGAGTTGATTTGGTCGCTCGCAACGGGTGGCAAAGATGAGCCCAACACGCTGTGGGCAGGCTGCATTCCGGCGGGATTGTTCAAATCGACCGACGGCGGACACAGTTGGGCGCTCAACATGCCGCTGTGGCGCGACCCACGCCGGCAACAGTGGTTTGGCGGCGGATACGACTTAGCGGGCATTCACTCTATCGTGGTCGATCCACGCGATAGCAAGCACATCACCTTGGGCGTCTCCTGCGGCGGTGTGTGGCAGACGTTTGACAGCGGTGACTCTTGGACGCTGACCGCGCTAGGCATGAAGTCTGACTACACCCCGCCCGATATGGCAGAAGACGCCAACACCCAAGACCCACACTGCCTCGTAGCCTGCGCTGCACAGCCCGACGTGCTGTGGGTGCAGCACCACTGCGGCATGTACCGCTCGGTAGACGGTGGCCAGCTGTGGCAACCCATCACCACGCCTATCTCAAAAAACTTCCCCTCCGTCTTTGGCTTTGCCGTCGCGGCGGACCCTGCCAATGCCCTGCGGGCATGGTTTGCACCCGCCATCAAAGACGAGAAGCGTTACCCCGTAGATGGCAAATTGGTCGTCACCCGCACCGACGACGGCGGAAAAACTTTCCAAGCTTTTGGTAAAGGATTACCGCAAAGCCAAGCCTACGACTTGGTCTACCGCCATGGTTTGGCCGTCGCGCCGAATGGCCAAGACTTGGCGATGGCTTCCACAACCGGCAGCCTGTGGGTCAGTGGTGATGCAGGGGAGAGCTGGGACACTGTGTCACAAAACTTGCCCCCAGTGGCGGTGGTGAAGTTTGTTTGAAGTAAGTTTGAACAATGCATCTGACGATCCATCAACATTACCAACCCAGCGCCATTGGCCGCATCGTCACCCTGCATGCTGATTTTTACAGCAAACTGGTCGGTTTCGGCCTGCCGTTTGAAGCCAAAGTAGCCCGTGAACTCAGCGAATTTTGCGAAAGATATGACCCATCGTGGGATGGCTTGTGGCTAGCTATAAAGGACGGCAGCATCGAAGCATCCATCGCCATCGACGGTTCACATGCGACATCCCAAGGAGCACATCTGCGCTGGTTCATCGCATCAGATGCAACACGTGGCTCGGGCATTGGCACTGAATTGATGACCTTGGCCATGGCATTTTGCCAATCCCGCCACTACAAAAGCATTTACCTCAACACCTTTGCAGGCCTAGATGCCGCACGTCATTTGTATGAAAAGCATGGTTTTAAACTCGTTCACGAGCAGCGCGGAGCGATGTGGGGAGCAGAAGTGAATGAACAACGCTTTGAATGCTATTTTTAGTATTTTTTTAGGCTCTAGCCGGCGTATTTATTGCTTTAACCGCTATTGATAGTATATAGATTTACGCGGTAAATTTAACTAGCCATTAGATAAATTAACCTCACAAAGCCATCGCCGTTTCTTCTGTGTGACAATTTGTGTAACAAATAAACACAGGACAACTACAGGAAAAAAGCATGCTCATCCAGCTCACTTACGCCAGCCGACCCTCGCTAGCTTTCAAAAACGAAGA
>JANPLX010000051.1:0-18384 GCA_031422495.1 Polaromonas sp.
CCAGCGGGTTGAAATGCGCGCCGCTGGTGGGGCCCAGCGTCTCGATCAGCACGTACAGCGCAAAAACCGTCGCCAGTGTGTTGGCCAGCAGCGCCAGCCCGGTGTTACCCCCGCACAGGCGCTCGGCCATGATGCCCGAGCCGATCACGGCGCAGAGCAGGGCGGCGGTGCCGGTGAACTCAGCGAACAGCTGTGTTTTCAGCGCAGGCGCAGATGTTGCTTGGGTCGAACTTGATGTCGTTGTTGAGGTCGATGTTGTCATAAGGGGTCAAATTGTCGATAGTCAGGTCGTCCGTGGGAATCACCACCACGGGTGAAAAACCGCCGCCTTGGGTGCGGAAGTTGGTGGTTTGGCCGGTGTAGGTGCGCGCGGCCAGCAGCTGGATCTGCCCGCCGTAGGTGTAGGCGCGGATGTCAAATTTCAGGTCGGTGGCGACGCCGTCCACATTGACCAGCCGCTGGCCGGGGGGTACGAGCGCTTGGGCGATAAAGTCGCCCCAGTTGCCGGCCAAGATCTCCTCCCACACCCGTTTGGTGAGCTTGTCGCCCCGGTAGGCGGCTTTGCTGGCGTAGCCAGCGACGGGTTTGAAGAAGAGCTGTTTGCGTTGCGCCCACAGGGCATCGGCATGCTCACGGGTGACGTGCTGGCTGGCGGGGATGCTACCAGACAGGCAGGCGCGGTCTGCGCTGGTAATGCCCCAGCTACTGAGCAGCGCGTCGTCCGACAGGGTGATCAAGTGCTGTTTGTTGGCGCGCAGCGCGTGGGCGTGGGGGTGCGGCGTGACCACGACACCGCCGGCAACATAGGCGTCGCGAAGGGTTTGGTGGATTGCCGCGGATAGGTCAAAGTCGGTCAGGCGGTTGTAGACCAGGTCGATGGCATTATCACCGGCAGCGCTGTTGTGCCAGAGTTGACCATCGCGCCATTGCAGCGCTTGCGGGTCGGTGATGATGGCTTTGACGCCTCTCTGCTCAAACATCTGGCGGCACAGGGCGAATTCAGGTGCGAGGTATTGCGCGTTGGGGGCATCGTCGACGATGGCGACGGTTCTTAACGGACTATTTTCTCGTTGTAAGCGCCATTCGCTCATGAACATGTCAAAAAACGTCTGCTCTAACGCATCCAGGTTCACATAGCTGTTCATGGCTGCCGACATGGGCGTGCAACAGGCGCGGTGGGCGCGCGCCAGTGCGGCGTTGAGCAGGGCTCCGCCAGCATTGGTGTTGATTTCTATCAGCTGCGGGCCTTTGGCAGGCGATTGGCTGGTGTCCACATGGAAGTCGTAACCCATAAACGCTCCCAGCGGACCGAAGGAGGTTTGTGCAATGGCGGGTGAGTTTTCGAGCGCTAGGGCTTGGTAAGCGGGCAGCTGCATGACCTGTTCGATGGCGTTGATCGCGTCTTTGATGGCTTGGTAGGTGGTTTGGGACAAAAACACCACGCTGTTGGAGAATAAATGCGGTTGCGCTGTGGCAATACCGCTGGCCAATCCCTGCAAGCTGGGGTCGCGCTCCAGCTCTAGTCGTAGCTGGTCAACATTCAAGGTTCGGCACATGCAGCCGTGGTTTAGGGCGTCGGCGACGTTCATGCTGGTCATGCTCAGCAGGTTTTACATGAGCTGACATCGGGCACAGCGCAGGCTTGTCCTTGGCAGCAATGTTCGGTGAGGTAGGCCAAAAGCGCGCTCATATGTTCAAAATTGGCGCGGTAAATCAGGTTGCGACCGCGTGGCTCGCAACTGGCTAAGCCCGAATGAACCAGTTCTTTGAGGTGGAATGAGAGGGCGCTGGCGGCAATGTCCAGTTGCTCGGCCATCGCGCCGGGAGTCAGACCGTCGGCTCCGGCCACCACCAAAACCCTGAAAGCCCGCAAACGCTGGGCTTGCGCCAAGGCAGCCAGCGATTTGACGGCTTGTGGTTCAGAGATGAGTAGGGTACTTAATATTTCCATGATTCAATTATAATTGAAGTATAGAAATAATTTTTTACTAGCAGTAATTTTGAAAACTTATGCAGTGATGCAAAGACATAAAACTGCCATAAAAGTTTCACCAGCTTGTCACAGCTAAGTTGCAAACTAGCGGCATCTTTAACAGAAGGAGTCAGCATGCGAGAACTTCCAACACCGACGTTTGATTTATCACCCATAGCCTTACCTCGGGGGTTACTTCACCGACCCTTACCACCGCACGTTAAACAAATTCAGCCAATTCGGCCAAGTCTGCCAAGCGTTGGGACAGCGGGGCGCAGCAGCATTGAAGTTTCGTGGGCGAAACACCAAGACGAAGTAAGAGAGGCGCAGCGTTTGCGTTTTGATGTATTTGCTACGGAGATGGGTGCTCGTTTACAAACACCTCTCCTAGGACACGATATAGACAGTTTTGACAACTTTTGTGAGCATTTGTTGGTACGTGATGTGGCCTCCAAGCGTGTGGTCGGTACTTACCGTGCGTTGACACCAGTACAGGCAAAACGTGTGGGTAGCACGTACAGTGACACAGAATTCGATTTGGTGCGTCTGCGTGAACTTCGTCCGCACATGGTGGAGCTGGGTCGTAGTTGCGTGCATATTGACTACAGACAAGGCGGTGTGATCATGGCGCTGTGGGGCGCTTTGGCAGAGTTTATGGAGCGCAACCAATTGCACACCATGATTGGCTGCGCCAGTATTCCTATGCTGCACAACGGAATTGTGAGTGGCGATGCCGCGGCCAGTATTTGGCGGCAGGTCAAAGAAAAGCACTTAGCACCAATTGAGCAGCAAGTAACACCGCGCCTACCACTTCCGGTTGAGCAACTTGATGATACTTTGGATGTTGCGCCTCCTGCTTTGATCAAAGGCTATTTACGTTTAGGTGCCAAAGTCTTGGGCGCACCCGCTTGGGACCCAGATTTCAATACTGCTGATCTGCCCATGATGATGCGAATTTCAGATATGCCAGATCGATACCGTAAACATTTTTTGGGTGCGTAATGCGTACTTTTTTTGAATCCGAACAAGCTTGGATTCAAAGTCTGATAGCAAACGCTTCATCCCAAGAGTTTGAGGGGCATAAGGAAGCAAAGTTTCGAGCAATTTTCATATCAGACATTCATTTAGGTACGCAAGGCTGCCAAGCAGGTCCTTTGCTAGAGTTTCTCAAAGCGCACCCCTGCGACTGTCTATATTTAGTTGGCGATATCATTGATGGTTGGCAACTTCGACGCAAGTGGTTTTGGCCACAGTCACACAACGATGTGGTGCAAAAATTGCTAAGAAGTGCGCGCAAAGGTACTCGTGTGATATTTGTGCCAGGTAACCACGACGAGTTTGCACGTGGTTTTATAGGACATCATTTTGGCGGTGTTGAGGTGGTTGAAGATGCTGTGCATGTGACTGCAAATGGCGTCAAGCTCTGGGTTATTCATGGCGATTATTTTGATGGTGTTATCCAATGCGCTAAATGGTTGGCTTATGTGGGTGATAACTTGTATGAATTCACACTCAAGCTGAATCGGCATTTGAATCGATTGCGTGGGCATTTTGGATTGCCTTATTGGTCGCTCTCAGCGTATCTCAAACAAAAAGTAAAAACGGCACTCAATTATGTGACTGATTTTGAAGTAGCTGTTGCACGTGAAGCACGCAACCGTGGGCATGATGGCGTGGTATGTGGGCACATTCACCGCGCAGAAATGCGTCATATCGACGGCATACTGTATTGTAATGATGGCGACTGGGTTGAAAGTCAAACCGCTTTGGTCGAACATTTTGATGGCCGTTTAGAGCTTATCCATTGGGCGGTACAAAGTGTTGCGCATAAAAAGAAAAGTCAATTACAGGTGTCCATGGCATGAAATTGGTATTGGTGACAGATGCTTGGAAGCCTCAGGTCAATGGCGTAGTTACAACCTTAGTCGAGTTATTGTGCGAAATGAAAAAATTGGGACATGAAGTAGAGGTTATTCACCCAGGCTTGTTTCGGACGCGTCCCTGCCCAGGGTATGCCGGGATTGATTTGGCAATCAGGCCTGCGAGAAAAATAGCTGAATTATTAAGCAATATCAACGCCGATGCCATTCACATTGCGACAGAAGGTCCATTAGGTTGGGCAGCACGCGGTTATTGCCTGAAGCATGGTTTGGCTTTTACAACAGCTTTCCATACTAAATTTCCAGAAATTTTGAATGCAGCGCTAAAAATTCCGCTAAGTTGGGGCTACGCATTGTTCCGATATTTTCATAAAGCGTCATCAGGCGTGATGGTTCCTACGCGTGGCGTTTTGGAGATGTTGAAAGCCAGAGGATTTGTGAACTTGCGACAATGGACGCATGGAGTCGACACAGAGTTATTCAGCTACCATTCGCAACCCAAAAGTTATGCGCCATTAAGTGAATTGATACGACCACTAAGCTTGTTTGTAGGGCGTGTTTCATACGAAAAAAACATTGAATCGTTCTTAGCCCTGAGCATACCTGGCACAAAAGTAATTTGTGGCGTGGGGCCGCTAGAGGCCGGTTTGAAAAAAAAATACCCTCATGTGACTTGGCTTGGACTGCTCGCACGTGATGAGCTGGCAAAAGTGTATGCTGCCGCAGATGTATTCGTATTTCCAAGTAAATCTGAAACTTTCGGTCTTGTGCTTTTAGAGGCAATGGCATGTGGATCGCCCGTGGCAGCTTACCCAGTGGATGGGCCTTTGGAGGTGTTGTGCGATGCGGAAGGTAAGCAACAAGGTGGAGTTTTAGATGTCGATTTGTTGTCAGCGACTTACCGAGCACTAGCATTGCCTAGATTTGAGGCGCGCCAACGCGCGATTAAATTTAGCTGGCAAAATGCAGCAAAACTCTTTGAAAATAACTTAGTTTTTGCAAAGACAGGTTGGTTTACACAATTAAATCGAATGGTTTTGACCCATTGTGACGGCGAAAGAAGCGATAGGGCATTCAAAAATTGAACTTGAATTTGAACTTGAACTTGAACTTGAACTTGAACTTGAAAAATCTATGGATCTCATACTTTGGCGTCATGCAGAAGCAGTTGATTGGCAAGAAGGCTGCAATGATTTAGATCGTGCATTGACGCCGCGCGGCTACAAGCAAGCTATACGAATGGCAGAATGGCTAGATCGGCAGTTGCCTGAAAGCACAAGAATTTTTACGAGTCCAGCACGACGCTGTGAAGATACCGTCCGCCGATTGGATCGAAAATACAAGTTGAGTAAAGAGTTGTCGCCCGATACCGATGCAAATGAAATTTTGACACTTTTGCAGTGGCCAAATCTCAAAGCAACGGTTTTGATCGTGGGTCACCAGCCAATGATTGGGCAAATAGTGGCTCAATCATTGGGGATGCAAAGCAGCGATTGCGCTGTTAGAAAAGGCTCTGTGTGGTGGTTAAGAAGCCGTGAGCGAGAAGGGCAAAGACAAACAGTATTGGTGACCGTTCAAAGTGTCGATATGCTTTGATCTTTAATCTTTACTTACTAGGACGCCCCGTTTTTAGCATAGGTACAGCTTTTAGTGCAGCTAAAAAATGTTGATCGCTCATAGCTGCTAAAGCCTTGATTCCTGCGCGAATTAGCTCACCTTTCTTGACTGGATGCTTCAAATCTGTAGCGCGTAACTTCAAATTATCAAGAAAGAGATATTCAGGTTTTGGTATCGTAAAGCTGTCGCGCACTAATTTAATCTTCTTGGCTTTGATTGGTTTTTCGATCGGTGTACGCAAGACTGGTTTTGAATCGACTTTAGAAGTCACTGTTTTTGCGGGCGTTTTCGTTACTGCTGGCTTCAAAGTTGCTGTGGCTGATTTTGTTGCAGGCTTAGGCGCGGTCTTAACAGGAGTTTTAGCGAGCGTCTCGGAAGTAGACTTAGCTATTGTTTTTACTGATGCTTTGCTTGAAGTAGCCATATGTCATCCTTATAAATTAATGGTATAAATAGTTTATACCATTATTTTTACCAACGCAATTAACCCTGAGATTTACTCGTGTATGCATATTTAGCAACCTTGCAAATGCAATATTCGATTTACTTTTTTCCATGCGATAGCTTCTTCACGTAGCAAATGTGCTGATTGTGGGAAGTTATTCGCCCAGTTGGGCGGGCACATCAAGAAAAACTGATATTTTTCGTTTTTGAGAACTGTTAGTTTTATATTTTCATTGTCTGAATCGTTCCTGGCATGGCACAGAATCACTGCTAAACGAAGACTAAGCAAAAGTTGAGAGAACTTGTTGTCTTCAAGCTCTAATTCCAGCTTCTTTAACTTACCCCTATGTCCGAAAACCAACATACTGAGCATGTGCGATTCAGGCATGGAAAATCCCGCGATATCGGCGTTATCTAAAATATAAGCGCCGTGCTTATGGTAATCGCTGTGTGAAATTTGGCATCCAATTTCATGCAGTTGCGCAGCCCAATGTAGAGTTTTCATCGCTTCAGCGGAATCAACAGAATCTGCTGGTAGCGGGCTTTGAGTTCGTGAAAACAAAGCCGTTGCCACCTTCGATACGCTGTTAGCCTGCGCAGCGTCTATGCCGAAGTTGGTAGCAAGCCGTTTGACAGAGGTGTTGCGTACATCGATTTGTCCACTATCGCGGTCTAACAAATCATACAAAACGCCATGTCGTAGAGCGCCCTCAGTGGCATGTAAAACTTCAATATTGAGCAAATCAAATAGTGCGCACAAGATACTGATGCCGCCCGAGATGACTGCGCGTCTGTCGTCTTTCAGGCCGGCTAGTTTGATGCGGTCAATGTGCTGAGCTTTGATGAGTTTTTCACGTATCCATTGAAGCCCTGCTCGTGTAAGGGTAGACTCTGACACGCCTGAAGCCATCAAAATATCAGAGACGGCGCCAATCGTGCCAGAAGATCCGTATGCGATGTCCCAAGTTCCTCGCTTGTAAATATTTTGAGCTTCATCCAATATAGCTTTGGCAGCAATTTCGGCTTTGTTGAATGATGCCTCGTCAATAAGCCCATTCGAGAAATACTTCATAGACCAAGCCACACTACCGACTCGAAAGGAAGACATTTTTGTTGCAGTTAATTGTTGGCCTAAAACCAGCTCAGTAGAGCGCCCGCCAATATCGATAACAAGGCGTTTTTCGTTTGATTGTGGCAGTAGATGCGCAACGCCTTGGTAGATGAGCCTAGCCTCTTCTTGGCCAGAGATGACATCAATAGGAAATCCTAAAATTGTATTAGCTCTGGATAAGAAAACATCGCGATTTCGAGCTTCTCTGAGTGTTTGCGTTGCTACTGCCCGTACTTGTGAAGGTTTAAAATTTGACAGTCTTTCGCCAAACCTAGCTAAGCAGTCCCAGCCTCGTTGCATCGCCTCTGCAGTTAGATTTCGGTCTTCATCGAGCCCATTGCCTTGACGCACAGTTTCTTTTAAATATTCGGTGCGGTGAATTTGACCGTGATCCAAATTACCTATTTCAAGGCGAAAACTGTTTGACCCTAAATCTACAGCTGCTAATCGCGTTCCATTTTGCATACAAATTTTAAAAATAACTAAAGCATAACTTCATATGCTCCAAATTCACAATCAGTCAATCAAATTGCAGTGATACAAAATGCTAATAAACTGATGGTACTAGGATATCAGATGGAATTGGGCGTCTTACGTAGTTTTTGTTGCGCTCTCGGGGCGGTAACACGACAGTAGGATGATCAACTTCTTGGTAGTCAATTTGCTTCAACAGATGATGTATGCAATTGAGTCGAGCTTTCTTTTTGTCGTCAGCCTCGACAACCCACCAAGGGGCTTCTGGTATGTGTGTTCTTTCGAGCATAATTTCTTTGGCTTTTGTGTACTCTTCCCAGCGCCTACGTGACTCTAAATCCATAGGACTCAATTTCCACTGTTTGAGTGGATCGTGAATGCGTCCCAAAAATCGTATGCTTTGCTCTTCGTCGGATATGGAAAACCAGTATTTAATCAGAATAATCCCAGATCGCGTCAACATTTTTTCAAATTCTGGCACGGTGCGGAAAAATTCTTCGTATTGCTCGTCATTACAAAACCCCATCACTCTTTCAACACCAGCACGGTTATACCAACTGCGGTCGAAAAGGACTATTTCACCAGCTGCTGGCAGATGCGATATGAAGCGTTGAAAGTACCATTGGGTGCGTTCGCGATCATTGGGTGCTGGTAGAGCTGCCACACGACAAACACGTGGATTGAGTCGTTGCGTTATCCGCTTGATAACACCGCCTTTGCCGGCAGCGTCTCTGCCTTCAAAGAGGATGACAACTTTTTTTTCAGTCTTAACAATCCAGTCTTGAAGTTTCACCAATTCAGCTTGCATCCGGAACAACTCCCGAAAATACACACGGCGACTTTCTGTATACGCGTCTGTTTCGGGCGCTAACAAGTCATGCGTGATTTGATCGGTGTCATGATCATCGTGTTCCAGTTCACGCTCTTCATCGTAGCTATCGGTCAATTCTTCACGTATTCTTTTTATCAATTGCTCATGGTCTTTAGTCATTTTTTGCTCCATGGTTGGTATTTATATTAAATCAACCATAAAATATGATTGTGACAGTATGATGACAATTCAATGAAGAATAAGAGCGTACGGGGCGCAATTTTTTTTAAATCAAAATGCGTTTTGTCACACAATTGACATAAATACTACTTAAAGTACTTTCATTGTTCAACAACCGATAAGGTTTAATTATGAAGTTCACATCTAAATTTACACTGATAACCATTAGTAGTTTCGCTGCGTTATCGTATTCATTGAGCGCCTATTCTCAAGACGTAACAGGCGCTGGCGCTACTTTTCCTGCGCCTTTGTATGCGAAATGGGCATCTGATTACAACAAGGCGACTGGCGTCAAAATCAACTACCAATCCGTCGGATCGGGTGCTGGTATCAAGCAAATTGAAGCAAAAACAGTAGACTTCGGTGCTACTGATATGCCACTCAAAGATGAAGAATTAAAGGCAAAAGGACTGGTTCAGTTTCCTACGGTTATTGGTGGGGTGGTACCCGTCATCAATATCAAAGGCATTAGCCCTGGTCAATTAAAGTTGAACGGGCAAGTACTTGGCGATATTTTTTTGGGCAAGATCACAAAATGGGATGATGCTGCCATTAAAGCGCTGAATCCAAACTTGGCACTTCCATCTGATGCGATTTCTCCTGTTCGTCGCGCAGATGGTTCTGGCACTAGTTTTATTTTTACAAATTACCTCAGTAAAGTCAATGCTGAATGGAAGTCTAAAGTGGGTGAAGGCACAGCGGTGAATTGGCCAGTAGGCGCTGGTGGCAAGGGTAATGAGGGTGTAGCAGCATTCGTTAATCGATTGCCAAATTCAATTGGCTATGTTGAGTATGCTTACGTAAAACAGAACAAAATGAATTTCGCGCTAATGCAAAATTCTGCTGGTATTTTCGTTTCGCCCGATGATTCTGCTTTTAAAGCAGCCGCTGTTGGAGCAGATTGGGCGAAAAGTTTTTATCAAATTTTGACAAATCAAGCTGGTAAAGATGCGTGGCCAATTTCTGGTGCAACATTTATTTTGATGCACAAAGCGCAAGACAAGCCTGCACAAGCGACCTCATCTTTGAAGTTTTTTGAATGGGCTTACAAAAATGGTGATAAAACTGCAGACGATTTAGATTATGTGCCTATGCCTCCAGCAGTTAAGGTTGCTATTGAAAAATCTTGGGCTGAAATTAAAGACAATACAGGTAAAACTGTTGCGTTTAAGTAATCTACGGAAAATAAATATTTACGGAGTAAATGGTGTCATCAATACTACCTACAGGTAATCTTCCGTTTGGTGAGACTGACACTATGCGTAAAACAGACCACTCAAAAGCTCAAACCAAGCCGCCATCTAAAAAATCTCAAAGCTGGGGATCTTTGGTGGATAGACTTTTCGGCATTGCTGCAAGGTCTGCTGCGATTCTTACCCTTGCGATGCTGCTTGGTATTTTGCTTTCTTTGGTCGTAGGTGCGTATCCCGCGATAGAAAAGTTTGGTCTTGGCTTTTTGACAAGCACCACGTGGGATCCTGTCAAAGAAGACTTCGGCGGATTGGTGATGATTTATGGCACTTTGGCCACATCCTTCATCGCCCTGCTCATTGCGGTACCAGTCAGTTTTGGAATTGCGTTATTTTTGACTGAGCTTTCTCCTTCATGGCTGAAACGGCCTCTGGGTACTGCTATCGAACTACTGGCGGCTGTCCCATCAATCGTCTATGGTATGTGGGGACTGTTGGTGTTTGGGCCTATTTTGGCAACTTATGTCCAGCAGCCATTGCAAACCTTGTTGAAAGATGTGCCTGTTTTGGGTGGACTCGTGACGGGTCCGCCGGTGGGCATAGGGATATTGTCAGCAGGCATTATTTTAGCGATCATGATCATTCCCTTTATCGCTTCGGTCATGCGTGATGTGTTTGAGGTGACGCCGCCAATGCTCAAAGAGTCAGCTTATGCTTTGGGCTCAACCACTTGGGAAGTGACCTCGAAAGTGGTTTTGCCATACACCAAAGCAGGTGTTGTGGGTGGCATTATGTTGGGTCTTGGCCGTGCATTGGGTGAAACGATGGCGGTTACCTTCATTATTGGTAACACTAACCAGCTGAATTCCTTGAGTGTCTTTGAGGCCGCGAATAGCATTACTTCAGCTCTTGCGAACGAATTTGCTGAAGCTGGCCCAGGATTGCATCAAGCATCGCTTTTTTATCTTGGTTTGGTATTGTTTTTTATCACCTTTGTTGTACTTACATTTTCAAAGTTGCTATTGACGCAGCTCAAGAAGGGTGAGGGGGCAAAATCATGACTACGAATGCAAAGGGTATCAGTGAGCGGGCTGCTTTGATGAGTAAGCAACTCAAATTTAAGCAGCGGAAACGGGTCAATCAAATTGCACTGACGTTGTCTTTGCTGGCCATGGCCTTCGGTCTTTTTTGGTTAGTTTGGATACTCTGGGAAACTATACGATTGGGTATCGGTGGCTTGACGTTGGCTACGGTAACAGAAATGACGCCCCCTCCTAATGAGGCGGGTGGTATCGCTAATGCAATTTTTGGCTCATTCTTGATAGTTCTATTGGCTACTTTTGTCAGTACGCCTATTGGTATTCTGGCGGGTATCTATTTGGCTGAATATGAAACCAAAAGTTGGCTGGCTAATACAACAAGATTTGTCAATGATATTTTGTTGTCTGCGCCATCTATCGTTATCGGTTTGTTTGTCTATGCCGTCATTGTGACTAGATTTAAAGCATTTTCTGGGTGGGCAGGCGTGATTGCCTTGGCGATGATCGCGATTCCTGTTGTCATTCGCACCACTGAAAATATGCTTCAACTCGTGCCTGCTAGCTTGCGAGAAGCGGCCTATGCGCTTGGTACGCCCAAATGGAAAGTGATTACTAAAATCACGCTTCGTGCTGCTCGTGCTGGTGTCGTTACTGGGTTATTGTTAGCTGTCGCCCGTATTTCCGGTGAAACAGCGCCATTGCTGTTTACGGCACTCAACAACCAGTTTTGGACTTCAAACTTGGGTGAGCCTATGGCGAGCTTGCCGGTCACGATATTTAAATTTGCAATGAGTCCTTACGAAAATTGGCAGAAACTAGCTTGGGCCGGTGTTTTCTTAATTACGGTTGCCGTTTTAGGCTTGAATATATTGGCGCGTGTCTTGACTCGTAATAAACACTAATCAAATAACTGAAACTGAAACTATGCTTGCCACACAAATCAACACAAAAATATCTGTCAAAGATCTTAATTTTTATTATGGAAAATACCATGCCTTGAAAAATATTAACCTTGAAATTCAAGAGAAAAAAGTTACTGCGTTTATTGGTCCATCAGGTTGCGGTAAATCTACATTGCTGCGAACTTTTAATCGCATGTTTGAACTCTACCCAGAGCAACGCGCTACAGGGACAATCAAGCTTGATGGTGAAGATTTGTTGACGTCTAAAGAAGATGTTGCATTGATTCGTGCAAAAATTGGCATGGTCTTCCAAAAACCCACACCATTCCCGATGTCAATTTATGACAACGTGGCATTTGGCGTAAAACTTTTTGAAAATTTAAACGCAACTGATTTAGAAGAACGCGTGGAATGGGCGCTGCGAAAAGCGGCACTTTGGAACGAAGTTAAAGATAAATTGAATCAGTCTGGATCTGGATTGTCTGGTGGTCAACAACAGCGCTTGTGCATTGCTCGCGGCATCGCCATTAAGCCAGAAGTTTTGCTTTTAGATGAACCATGTTCTGCACTCGACCCGATTTCAACTTCTAAGATCGAAGAGTTGATCACTGAACTGAAATCGGACTACACCGTCTTGATCGTGACGCACAATATGCAGCAAGCAGCGCGATGCAGTGACTTTACAGCGTATATGTATTTAGGTGATTTGATTGAATTTGGTGCAACAGATTCGTTGTTCTTCAAGCCTAATCGCAAAGAAACCGAAGACTATATTACTGGCCGATTTGGTTAAATTTATTCACACAGGAATTTATAATGTCCGATAAACACTTATCTACACAGTTTGACAGTGAGCTGAATGGCGTATCTTCGAAAGTCATGGAGATGGGGGGCTTGGTTGAAGAGCAGATCAGGCTGGCAATTCAGTCGCTTTCAGCCTTCAGTGTAGATCTCGCCAACCAAGTCACAAACAGTGAATCACGTGTCAACATGATGGAGATTGATATTGATAGAGATTTATCATCCATCATTGCGCGTAGACAGCCGACTGCTAGAGATTTACGTTTGTTAATCGCCATTTCCAAAACGACTGCTAATTTAGAGCGTGCCGGCGATGAGGCAGACAAAATTGCGCGCATGGTGAAGTCAATTATTCATAGCGGATCTGCTCGCTCAATTCCGTCGGCTGATTTGCGATTGGCCGCTGATTTGGCATCGAATCAATTACGTAAATCTCTAGATAGCTTTGCACGTCTAGATACCACAATGGCTGTCGGTATTTTGAAGGAAGACGACATCATTGATAAGGAATTCGACGGCTTTGTACGAAAACTCATCACTTATATGATGGAAGACCCGAGAACGATATCAGCTAGTTTAGATTTGTTGTTTGTCGCAAAAGCAATCGAGCGTATTGGTGATCATGCTAAAAATATTGCTGAAGTTGTTATCTACATTGTTAAAGGTGCTGACGTACGGCATACAACGATGGCTGAAATTGAGTCTGCTGTTAAATAATTTCGAACTTCTAAGCAATGAAAACCACGCCACGAATACTTATTGTTGAAGATGAACCAGCCATTGCAGAATTACTAACTGTTAATCTTAAACACAATGGATTTGCTCCAATTTGGGCTGTAGAAGGCGTGGCTGCTCAGCGTGAATTGGATGCTGTTTTGCCTGATGTTATTTTGCTAGATTGGATGTTGCCAGGGCAAAGCGGTTTGAGTTTGGCGCGTAAATGGAGAGCTGATTCTCGCACTAAAGGCATACCAATTATTTTGTTAACGGCTAAGGGTGATGAACCTGATAAAGTCGAAGGCTTAGACTCTGGTGCTGATGATTACATTACCAAGCCTTTCTCTATCAAAGAATTGTTGGCGCGTATTCGAGCAATTCTCCGAAGACGGACTCCCGAAGTTTCAATACAAGTTTTGAAAATTGGCCAGTTGATACTGGATGCGGATACACATCGCGTCACTTACCAAGACACTATTCTAAAAATTGGCCCTACTGAGTTTAAATTGTTGCAATATTTGATGACTTATCCAGAAAGAGTCCATAGCCGAGGACAATTGTTAGACAAGGTTTGGGGAGACCATGTATATATTGAAGAGCGAACCGTAGATGTGCACGTTAAACGATTACGTGAATCATTAGGCTTTGGAGGAGTACATATAGAAACTGTACGTGGAACTGGATACCGAATGACGGGTCAGATTGCCACTGTCTCGGCAAGCTAAAGTTACTGCAGTAGTTAATATGTGGCGACTCATTGCAGTTATCTTTTGGCAATTAGCTTGGGCTGTTGTTTTTGCCTTTTTAACGTTTCAATTTAAATTAAACATCGATGTGACTTCGATGGCGCTGCTTGGCGCGGTCTTGGCTGGTGTGTTTTGGCTATTCTTTAATTTCAGTAGAAGCCAGAGATATTTAGACTGGTTGCGCGAAGGTGATGTGACGAGCATACCCAAGTTACGAGGTGAGTGGGGAGAAGCTACCGACCGCGCACGCCGCCTACTCAAAGCACAAAACCGCGACTTGCAAACAAGTAATCAGCGGTTGGATGATTTTCTTGCCGCCATTCAAGCATCTCCTAACGGTGTTGTTTTGCTTGATAAAAATGAACAAATTGAATGGTGCAACCTGACCGCAGCTAGTCACTTTGGTTTGAACCCAGCAAAGGATGTTTCACAGCATATTGGTAATTTAGTACGTGATCCAGATTTCAAAGCGTATCTTGCAGCAGGAGATTTCACGAACGAAGTCACGATTGCTGGTAAAAGCGGCGCAAATAGTCGTAAATCGAGGTTAGCTTTGCATATACATCCTTATGGGCAAGGTAAAAAGCTGTTGTTATCTAACGATGTCACTGCTATTGAAGCGGCTGAATCCATGCGACGAGACTTTGTGGCTAATGCGTCGCATGAAATTCGTACACCTTTGACGGTTTTGAGTGGGTTTGTAGAAACCATGCAGGAACTTGACCTGAATGAGGCCGAACGGGTTAAATATTTAGACTTAATGCAGCAACAATCGCAAAGAATGCAATCGTTGGTGAGTGATTTGTTAACGCTGTCTAAATTAGAGGGAAGTCCTGTGCCAGTATCGGACACATGGATAAATGCTGATAGTTTATTGTCTATATGTGAGTTAGAAGCCAAAGCTTTGAAGTCGGATCTGTATGGCTGCACAGCAGACTCTAAAGATCTGCACACCCTGTCTTTTGATATCCAAGCAAATATTGAGTTAGCTGGTTCTCAAACGGAGTTGCTGAGTGCTATGTGCAACTTGGTCAATAACGCGGTTCGCTATACGCCAGTAGGTGGCAGAATTCGTGTTTCATTGCAAGCATTGGACCGAGGAGGTGCGGTTTTTTCAGTAAACGACACAGGAACAGGTATTTCTGCAGAACATCTGCCAAGGCTAACCGAACGGTTTTATAGAGTTGATGCAAGCCGATCTCGTGAATCAGGTGGAACTGGTCTTGGCTTGGCTATCGTCAAACATGTTGTGCAGAGACATAGTGGCGAGTTACAAATATCAAGCACCCTTGGCAAAGGATCTACGTTTTCCTTTACTTTGCCTGATTACAGAGTGCGGTTCAAAAAAAGCTTAGTAGAAAGCTAGGCTATATAGACTTTATCTATCAGTCGACGAGATTGAACGCAACATAAATTTGGCAGTCCACTCATTTACTGTCACAATACGGGGTGTTACCTAGGCCCTTCCTGCCACAGTCGCATCCGCTAATCGGTTAAGCCGTGTCGCGGAAGGTTTTCAAAACTTAACTTGAGTTTCCCAGAGGGAAACGGAGGTCAGCGGAAAAATGAGTCAAATTCCTACGACGCAGCCTACAGGCTCCGTCTATCAAGCCTATTCGGGCAATACATTCCTTTTCGGCGGCAATGCGCCCTATGTCGAAGAGATGTATGAAAATTATTTAGCCAATCCTGGTAGCGTGCCCGACAGCTGGCGCGATTATTTCGACGCTTTGCAGTACGTGCCCGCCGTAGACGGCAGCAACGCCAAAGACGTGCCTCACATGCCTGTGATCAACGCTTTTGCGGATCGCGCCAAGCAAGGCGGCACCAAGGTGTTGATGGGCAGTGCTGATGCTGAAATGGGGCGTAAACGCACATCAGTGCAGCAGCTGATTGCCGCTTACCGAAATGTAGGCGCTCGCTGGGCTGATTTAGATCCCCTCAAGCGTACCGAGCGCGACAAAATTCCTGAGCTAGACCCTGCCTTTTATGGGTTTACGGATGCTGACCAAGAAACCGTGTTTGACACCAGCAACACCTTCTTCGGCAAAAACAGCATGAGCCTGCGTGAGTTGATGAATGCACTGCGCGAGACGTATTGCAGCAGTATTGGCGCGGAGTACATGTACATCACTGATCAAGCGAAAAAACGTTGGTGGCAGGAAAAGCTAGAAAGCGTTCGCAGCAAACCTAATTTAACTGCTGAGAAAAAAGTCCATATTTTGGACAGATTGACAGCAGCCGAGGGCTTAGAGCGCTTTTTGCACACCAAATACGTCGGCCAAAAGCGCTTTTCGTTAGAAGGCGGCGAGAGCTTTATTGTCAGTATGGACGAGTTGATCCAGCGCGGCGGGGCTATGGGATTGCAAGAAATTGTGATCGGTATGGCGCATCGCGGTCGTTTGAATGTGTTGGTCAACTCACTGGGCAAAGTGCCTGCAGATTTGTTTGCGGAGTTTGACCATACAGCGCCTGAAGATTTGCCAAGTGGTGACGTTAAGTACCACCAAGGTTTTAGCTCTGACGTGACGACGCCTGGTGGCCCTGTGCATTTGACGCTGGCTTTCAACCCATCACACTTAGAAATCGTCAACCCGGTGGTTGAAGGTTCAGTCCGTGCCCGTATGGATAGACGCGCTGATCCTCAGGGCAAGCAAGTTTTGCCTGTACTGGTGCACGGTGATGCCGCTTTTGCAGGACAAGGCGTAGTCATGGAAACCTTGGCTTTGGCAGAAACGCGTGGTTATTTCACCGGCGGTACGGTACACATCGTCATCAACAACCAAATTGGTTTCACCACCAGCGACCCACGTGACAGCCGCTCAACGCTATATTGTTCAGACGTGGTGAAGATGATCGAAGCGCCCGTGTTGCACGTCAATGGCGACGACCCTGAAGCGGTGGTCTTGGCAACGCAATGGGCCTTGGAATACCGCATGGAATTTCAAAAAGACGTGGTGGTTGACATTATTTGCTTCCGTAAACTCGGTCATAACGAGCAAGATACACCAGCGCTGACGCAGCCACTGATGTACAAGAAAATTGTGGCACACCCAGGAACACGCAAACTGTATGCTGACAAGTTGACCACGCAAGGCATGGGAGCAACTTTGGGTGACGACATGGTGAAATCCATGCGTGCCGCCTTAGATGCCGGCAAAAACACTTTTAACCCCGTTATCACCAATTTCAAAAACAAGTTTGCTGTCGATTGGCTGCCGTACTTGAGTAAGAAGTGGACAGATGCTGGAGACACGTCGATCCCTATGGCTGAGTGGAAACGCTTGGCCGAGAAAATCACGACAATTCCCGACAGCGTTGCACCGCACCAGCTGGTGAAAAAAGTCTATGCAGACCGCGCAGCTATGGGTCGTGGTGAGATTCCGGTCGATTGGGGCATGGGTGAGCACATGGCATTTGCCTCGCTCGTGGCTAGTGGCTATCCTGTGCGCTTGTCGGGTGAAGATTGCGGCCGTGGTACGTTTACGCACCGCCATGCTGTGATTCACGATCAAAATCGTGAAAAGTTTGACGAAGGAACATACACACCACTACAGAACGTGTCACCAACGCAAGCGCCGTTTGTGGTGATTGACTCGATTTTGTCGGAAGAGGCCGTGTTGGCTTTTGAATACGGCTACGCATCTAACGACCCTAATACTTTCGTGATTTGGGAGGCGCAGTTTGGCGACTTTGCCAACGGCGCACAGGTTGTGATTGACCAGTTTATTGCCAGTGGTGAAGTGAAGTGGGGTCGTGTCAACGGCATTACTTTGATGCTGCCGCACGGTTATGAAGGTCAAGGCCCAGAGCACAGCTCGGCACGTTTAGAGCGTTTTATGCAATTGAGTGCAGACACCAACATGCAAGTGGTGCAACCGACGACAGCTAGCCAGATTTTCCACATCTTGCGCCGTCAGATGGTACGTAATTTGCGCAAGCCATTGATCATCATGACGCCTAAGTCGCTTTTGCGGGCTAAGGATGCTGCATCTCCATTGTCAGAGTTCACCAAAGGTATTTTTCAAACGGTGATTCCTGAGAACAAAGAGATCAAGGCCGACAAGGTGAAACGCGTGATTGCTTGCTCTGGCAAGGTGTATTACGACCTGGTCAAACGCCGTGAAGAAAACGGCAGCGACGACACCGCCATCATCCGTGTCGAGCAGTTGTACCCGTTCCCGCACAAAGCCTTTGCAACTGAGCTGAAAAAGTACAGCAATGTGACTGAGGTGGTGTGGTGTCAGGACGAGCCGCAAAACCAAGGCGCTTGGTTCTTTGTGCAGCACTACATCCACGAAAACATGACGGATGGACAAAAGCTGGGCTACGCAGGTCGTGCAGCATCGGCTTCGCCAGCAGTGGGCTACTCGCATTTGCACCAAGAGCAATTGAAATCGCTCTTAGATGCAGCGTTTGGCAAGCTCAAAGGTTTTGTT
>JANPLX010000052.1:0-16359 GCA_031422495.1 Polaromonas sp.
CCCCCGAGGGGGCGTCGCCTTGCTTGGGGCGGCCCGGCGCTGCGTCGGGGCATTTGCTTCGGACTCGTTTATGAAACTCATCATCCTAGACCGCGACGGCACGATCAACGAAGAGCATGCCGACTTCATCAAGTCGCCTGAAGAGTGGATTTCACTGCCGGGCGCGTTGGAAGCAGTTGCTAAATTGAACCATGCAGGCTGGCGCACCATCATCGCCAGTAACCAGTCAGGTTTAGGGCGCGGGTTGTTTGATGTGGCCGCGCTCAACGCCATGCATGCCAAAATGCATAAACTGCTGACGGCTTTGGGCGGCCGTATGGATGCGGTTTTTTACTGCCCCCATACGCCGACCGACAATTGCAGCTGCCGTAAACCGCTGCCTGGTTTGTTCGACCAAATCATTGAGCGCACAGGTGTGGACGCTCACCTGATTCCCAGTGTGGGCGACAGTTTGCGAGATATGCAAGCAGCATCTGCCGCAGGTTGCGAGCCGCATTTGGTATTGACTGGTAACGCTTTGCATTTGCGCGGTCAGTCCTTGCCAGACACTTACCCCGTCAACACCATGACGCACCATGATCTGGCTGCTTTTGCCGAGTTCATCATTGCCCGCGAAAAAGACCAAGAGAGAGCACAAGCCTTAGTCAATGAAACCATGAAAAGCATTACCAAAGCTAACAAAGAGAACAAAGAAAAGAAAACAACATGAACCGCTCGATAAATTTTGTGCGTGCCGTATTGCATACCCTTTTGTTAGCCGTGACCGTGGTACCGTGGGCTTTGGCTGCGGTGGTAATGCGTCTGTTTGGCAACCAAAAAATAGTTTATGCCATATGCCTTAACTGGCTACGCCTTTCGGTCAAAAGTGGCACGGCGATTTTGGGTATTCACAACCGTGTGACGGGCTGGGAAAATTTACCCACAGGCGAAACTGATGCAGCCATTTTGTTGGTTAAGCATCAATCCCTGTGGGAAACTTTTTCCATGATTGCGCTGATGCCACACCCCTTGGCCTATGTGTTCAAAAAAGAACTCTTAAATATTCCGTTTTTTGGTTGGGCGATTGGCAGTATGGACATGATTCACATTGACCGAAAGCAAGGTGTCCAAGCATTTGGCAAAGTGGTTGAACAGGGCAAACGCTTGCTCGCAAAAGGCACCTGGGTCATCATGTTTCCTGAAGGCACGCGTACACCACGTGGCCTAAAAGGTGTTTACAAAACAGGCGGCGCCCGTTTGGCGATTGAAACAGGGGCACCCGTGGTTCCCGTGGCCGTCACCTCCGCCAAATGCTGGCCCAAAAAAGCCTTCATCAAAACACCAGGCATTGTCGATATTTCCATCGGTAAACCCATTTCAAGTGTTGGGCGCGAACCAGCAGAGTTAATGCTAGAAGTTGAAGCTTGGATTGAGGCCGAAATGCGCCGCTTGGATCCAGACGCTTACCGTTGAAAACGTGCCAGCGATGCTTAAATTGCTGAAATTCACGCTGGATTTGTTCGATATTGCACCGGTGGTTGAGCCAGTACAAAAAGTACCAGTCAAGCGTCCCAAAAAAGAAATAACACCAATTCCTGTACCTGTGCCCTTGGTTGCAGGCCAAGTCTTTTCAAGACATCCCCAAGCTAGCCAGCAAACCCGGCTCGCGGGTTTCGCCGTTGATTACGAGCTTGTGCGCAGCCGTAGGCTCACCATGACGTTCAGTGTGAGCAATGATGGTTTGTCTGTGCGTGCGCCGTTTGGCATGTCGCACCACATGATTGAAGCCGCCGTCCAAGAAAAAGGCCGTTGGATTGTTCGAAAGCTCGGCGGCATGAAGCAGCGAGAAGCACAGGTAGCCGCATTAAAAATGAATTGGTCAAGCGGTGCGACACTAGATTATTTCGGCAAACCAGTGCAGGTTGTCTTGTCGCCTGAAGCAACGACAACACAACTCATTCATTCAAGCGATACCAGCGATAAAAAAATATTGCAACTTGCTGCACCCAACAACGCCAGTGAGAAAAAAATTCGCGACAGCACCAAACAATGGTTGGCAGAGCAAGCGACTCAACACTACACTGCGCGTATGAACCACTACGCGCCTTTGCTTGGCGTCAAGTGGCAAAACATGAGCCTAAGTAGTGCCAACACCCGCTGGGGTAGCGCCAAGGCCGATGGTTCGATTCGTTTGCACTGGCGCTTGATTCAATTTGATGCAAGCGTGATTGACTACGTCGTCGCGCATGAGTTGAGCCACCTGCGTGAGCTCAATCACAGCCCGCGCTTTTGGGTGACGCTGGCAAGCGTGATGCCCGATTACGCGGTGGCGCAGCGTTTGCTCAAGGCGTCGGTGTTGCCGCCTTGGGAGTAACCGACGACTAAGACCTCAGCAAAGTCTCAGCAATAGCTTTGCCCAAGTCTGCCGTACTTGCTGTGCCGCCTAAATCTGGCGTGCGCGGTGCGCCACTGTTGGGTTGCAAGACGGCTTCAATGGCAGCCAGCACACCGTCATGGGCATCTTTTCGGCCCAAAAATTCCAGCATCATCGCGCCGCACCAAATTTGCCCAATCGGGTTCGCAATTTGGCGCCCAGCGATGTCGGGTGCCGAGCCATGTACCGGTTCAAACATCGATGGGAATTTACGCTCTGGGTTCAAGCTTGCACTGGGCGCAATGCCGATGGTTCCCGTGCATGCGGGACCTAAATCACTCAAGATATCGCCAAACAAATTGCTGGCAACAACGACGTCGAAAAAATCAGGCCGTTGCACAAAGTGCGCCGTCAAAATATCGATGTGAAACTTGTCAAGATTGATGGCTGGGTAGTTTTTCGCCATCTCAACCACGCGCTCATCCCAATATGGCATGGAGATCGAAATACCGTTGGACTTGGTCGCACTGGTCAAATGTTTTTTCGGTCGTGATTGCGCTAATTCAAAAGCGAACTTCAGCACGCGGTCGACACCAATGCGCGTGAACACTGACTCTTGCAAAACAAACTCGCGCTCAGTGCCCGGAAAAGCTTTGCCCCCGATGCTGGAGTATTCACCCTCGGTGTTTTCGCGCACGATGTAAAAATCAATTTCACCCGGTAATCGCGGGCTGCCGTCTTTGCGCACCACGGGGCAGACAATGCCGGGCATCAAACGGGCGGGTCGCAAGTTGATGTACTGGTCAAACTCGCGTCTGAACATGATGAGCGAGCCCCACAGCGACACATGATCAGGAATTTTGTCGGGCCATCCTACTGCGCCAAAATAAATCGCATCATGACCACCGACCAAGTCTTTCCAGTTGTCAGGCATCATCTGGCCGTGCTTTTCGTAATAATCCCAGCTCGCAAAGTCGAAGTGATCAAACTGCAAATCCATGCCATATTTGTCGGCTGCCGCTTCCATCACGCGAATACCTTCGGGCATGACTTCTTTGCCAATGCCATCACCCGCTATCACGGCGATGCGTTTTTTACCTGTTGTGTGTGTGTTTGTGGTCATGGTTAGAGAGTTTTTAAATGTTTAAAGGTCAAGGTTTAAAAAATGTCAATGCTTCGGCCAGTAGCAATTGGGGTACTTCTTCAGCGATGTAGTGCCCGCAGGGCAAGCAGGTGCCAGAGACATCAGTTGCACGCTCCCGCCACAGCGCCAGCACATCAAAGCATTTGCCAACTGCGCCGTGGTCACCCCACAATACGCGCAGTGGTTGCGTCATTTTTCGTCCCGCGGCAACATCGGCACGGTCATGCAACAAGTCAATCGTCGCAGCAGCACGATAATCCTCACACATGCTGGTGGCAGTACCTGGAATCAACGCGCAGCGCTCATATTCAGCCAGTGCAGCGGGTGTAAAAGCGCTCAAACCCGCATGGCGCTTGCCCATCAAGCTGTGCATGTAGCGTATCGGGTCAAGCTCGATCAAGCTTTCTGGTAAAGGAACGGGCTGAATCAAAAAGAACCAGTGCCAATAGGCGCGCGCAAATGCATCTGTGGTGTGGTCATACATGCCCAATGTGGGCGCAATGTCCAGCGTCATCAATCGCTGTACAGCGGCAGGATGATCGACAGCCAGCCGATGCGCCACCCGAGCCCCGCGGTCATGCGCCATGACTTGAAAGTTGTCAAATCCATAGTGCTTCATGACGGCGATGGCGTCCAGCGCCATATTGCGCTTTGAATAATTATTGTGCTCTACATCCGCTGGCGCACGCACCGAGTCGCCATAGCCACGCAAATCCATCATGATGACGGTGAACTGTTTTGCCAACTCGTCTGCCACCAAATGCCACATGACATGTGATTGGGGGTGCCCGTGCAGCAAAAGCAAGGGCGCGCCTTTGCCGCCGTGCAGGGTGTGTAATGCTCCCGCTGAGCCTAAGACCTTGGTTGTCGTGAATTCCTCAAACATACCGGAAACCTCTTTGGTGCAAACAGATGAAAACTGAATTATGCCGTCTTACTGAACGGGCGATCGCGCAGGACGCACCACCAAACTCACCCCAATCGCGGTCAACACAATGCCCAGTACAGTGACTACGGTGATCGCTTCATCAAACTGCAGCCAAGCCATCAGTGCCGTAGTAGGCGGCACCAAATACAGCAAACTGGTCACCGTAGTGGCTGCACCTCGTTGAATCAACATGAACATCAACGAGCTGCCGCCTAAGGTCAACGCCAAAACCGCCCATGCCATGGCACCCAAAAACGGAGCATTCCAAGTGATCGCTTCTGCTTCTAGTAAGGCAAAAGGCAGCGTCACCAGCAGCGCCGCACCCAGTTGAATAACATTGGCCGTGCGAACATCTGCTGCAGATACAAAGCGCTTTTGGTACAGCGTTCCCGCTGTGATGCAAAGAAGTGCAAACACAGTTGCAGCAAACGTGAGTAGCGTCACCTCGCTGGTTGTGCCAAATTTGCGGGCGACAACGAGCAGCAAGCCGACCAAACCAACCAACAAGCCTAGCCACTGGCGCTTGGTCACGGCTGGAAGAGTTGATGCGCCTGATTTATCAGTATTGGCCCACGTTAGCCACAACGCCGTCAAAACAGGCTGGAACCCTACAATCAATGCTGTTAATCCTGAACCCATGCCCGCTTTGATGGCTATCCAAACGCCGCCAAGGTAGCCTGCGTGCATGAGCACACCCGACATCGCAAGGTGCTGCCACTGTTTTTTGTCGGTTGGCCAGATGGCGCGAGATAGCCCAATCCATATTAAAAAACAGATGATCGAGCAAAAATACCGAATGGCCAAAAATGTCAGTGGCGGGGCAAAAGGCAGGCCAAACTTAGCAACGATGAAGCCGGTGCTCCAAATCAGCACAAAAACGGCCGGCATGGCGCGAATCAAGAGTTCGCTTGTGGCATCAGGAGTGGTTTGTGTATTCAAGCCGCAATTCTAGCGGCGCTATTGTCTTGTTCTCTTATTGTTTTCGTTGAACAAACAAATTGCTTTTCGCATCTTGTGGATAGGCAAACGTTACTGCACCGTTTTTAACCATACCCATCACCAGCATATTTTGTGTGGTAGCGTCTTTATCTTGCAAGCTAAAAGGCTGTTCATACGTTGCAACGACACCGTAATATGTACGAATTTTGCTTTCTAAAGCGGCTTTGATGGCTGGCCCACTAAAATTACCGCCCTGGGTGTTGAAAAGCGAATAAAGCAAAATATACACGGCATCGTAGCCCTGTGCAGCAGCCATAGGAACCGGTATTTTGTTGACGTTAAATTTACGCGCATAGCTGGTCAAAAACGCAGCACGTCGCGAATTACTGGGTTCTGCAATAAAAGTTTGTGCCATCAAGGCGCCATCGGCCGCTTCTTTTGCACCATCAATGAAAAAAGGAAACGACAAAGGCCAAGCACCTACTTGCGGCACTTTCCAACCTAAATCTTGCCGACCTTTGGCAATGACTGCGTTTTCAACGCCGACCGTATAGCTAAAAATGACGTTTGCCCCCGCAGTCTTGGCCGCTTTCAGCTCTTCGCTCAAGTCTTTAACGCCCAAACCAAAGCGGGCTACATGCACGGGGTTGAGATTTTTAGCGGTCAATGCTTTGACAACATCTTGAAACCCTGCCTCACCATAGCCAGTCGTGTCAGCAAAAATGGCGACTTTGGTCCAGCCGCGTTTCACAATGTCTTCGACCACAAAAGGTGCTTGAATAGCATCTTTTGCTGAGGTTCTGAAGATATAACTCTCTGGGCTCGGGTACTTGGCGGTCAAGGGCGAACCTGTTGCGCAAGGAATGATCAATGGCAACTTGTTTGATTGATAAACTTCCAGCGATTTTGCTGCCACACCTGTATTGCAGAACCCAATTGTCGCCGATACTTTTTCTGCCACCAGCTCATTAGAAGCTTTGAGTCCAACATCGGGGTTGGCTTGGTCATCTTTAACGACAATCTCCCATTTGCGCCCTAAATAGCCACCGACCGAGTTAATTTCATCGACAGCAAGCTTGATGCCGTTCAGCATGGGGGTGCCAAAATCTGAAGAAGCGCCTGAAAAAGGCCCAATCACACCAATCTTTAACGTATTTGTGCCTAAATTTTCAACAGGTTTCGACGGCGCCGCTGTCTGCCCAAACGACAAAGTGAGCTTGCAAAGTAAGGAAATCGTTATAAAAGTGTGCAATATCGCAAGTTTTTGATGCTTTGTCATAGTTGTCTCCATTTGTAACTATTATTAGGCTAAATCTTGGAAGTCGCCATCGTGAGTTTCCCTTAGTACGTACTAGTTAATAAGTTGCACAAGCTTGTTTGGTGTTATAGGCTCGTTTCTTCGGTTTTAACCGCAGCATTCGCAAGTAAATAGCCGTCATGCCTCAAGAATCTGCGATAATCATGGGCTAACCAAAAGCAGCAAGCTTTTAAATGTACCTAGGATTGAATCATGAAACGCACTTACCAACCCTCTAAAGTTCGCCGCGCCCGCACCCACGGCTTTTTGACACGCATGAAAACACCTGGTGGCCGCGCCGTGATCAACGCACGCCGCGCCAAAGGCCGTAAACGCCTGGCTGTCTAATCAATTTGACGTTGTTGGCTGCGACTGAAGTCTATTCAGCAGCGTACTTTGCAGCGACATCTTGCAACGAATTGTGAACAAAGCACAGTTTGCAGCCGTCATGCGCGGCCAAACCGTGTCCAAAACCCCGCACTTTGCCTTGCATCGCGTGGCGATTGCCCCTAGCGACCATACTAGTTTGGTTAAACCGATTTTCGCTGTGCATGACACTTGGCTAGGCGTGATCGTGCCGAAACGCTGGGCAAAGCGCGCTGTGACACGCAATACCATCAAACGCCAAATTTACACTGTGAGCACAGATTCTGGCTGCTCCTTGCCCGTTGCAGCCCATGTGGTGCGTTTACGCGCAGGTTTCGACCGTGCTGAATTCATCAGCGCCACCTCCGACAAGCTTAAAACAGCGGTTCGCAGCGAGCTGCAACAGCTATTTTCAGTAGCAAAGCCATGAATTTGCTGCAACAGTTTTTGGTAGGCATTGTTAAAGCCTACCGTTTGTTTCTCAGTCCGTGGTTGGGCTCAGCCTGCCGGTTTGAGCCAACGTGCTCCATCTATTCAATTCAAGCCTTAGAAACCCACGGCGCCGCCAAAGGCAGCTACCTCACCTTGAAACGTTTGGCTCGCTGCCATCCTTGGTGTGAAGGCGGCATTGACTCCGTGCCCGAACATTTTTCTCTGTTTTCTAAATTTACCAACGCAACTTCTAAAGTGAAGACATCCTCATGAATGATATCCGCCGCACCATTTTGTGGGTGATTTTTGGCTTTTCTATGGTCATGCTGTGGGACAACTACCAAGTCAGCGTTGGCCAAAAACCCACCTTCGGTTTAAGCTCCCAGCCCGCAGCTACAACGCCTAAAGCGACCGCCACGACAGCAACTGTAGCCGGTGCAGGCGCCGCTGGCGTGCCTAGCGCGATACCTGCTACAACCGCAACGACTGCGCCTAATGCTATAAATTCAATAGCTATTCAGGCAAATAATACGCCGGCTACCGCTCAAAATGGCACTGTGGCAGCTGTTAAAGAGCGTTTTGAGGTGCAAACCGACGTGTTCAAGCTGACGTTCGATACCGAAGGCGGCTCACTCGTGCATTCTGAGTTTGTGAAGCATGTTGAATTGGAAGACAAAGCGGCCGTCAAAGCCGGCACAGCCAAAGGCGTGGTACTGCTGGACGACAGCAAAGAGCGCGTTTATGTCGCGCAAACCGGCTTGGTCGGTGCGCCCAGCTTGCCAACGCACAAAACCATCATGACAGCCACACCAGGCCCGCGCAAATTAGAAGCCGGCGCGAACGAACTCGTGGTGAAATTTGAATCCCCAGAATCTGGCGGCGTCAAATTAGTCAAAACCTACACCTTGAAGCGCGGCGTTTACGACGTGGCCGTGAAACACGAGATCGTCAACACCGGCACAGTAGCCGTGTCGCCGCAACTGTATTTGCAGCTGGTGCGCGATGGCAACAAACTCGCGGGCGAATCCGCTTTTTACTCCACCTTCACCGGCCCGGCTATTTATACCGAAGCCAAAAAGTATCAAAAAGTCGAGTTCACCGAGATTGAGAAAAACAAAGTCGACGTTGAAAAGCAAGCCACCAACGGCTATGTCGCCATGGTGCAACACTACTTTGCTAGCGCGTGGATATTGCCTGATGGCATCAAGCGCGAGCTCTTTACCCGCAAAGTCGATACCAATCTGTACGCCGTCGGCATGATTACCGCTTTAGATGCTGTCGCGCCAGGCACCACCAAAACCGTAGAATCACGCTTTTTTGCGGGCCCGCAGGTCGAAAAATCGTTAGAGACCGTCACTCCGGGCCTAGAACTGGTCAAAGACTACGGTATTTTGACTATTTTGGCCAAGCCGCTGTATTGGTTGCTCGACAAGCTGCACAGCTATATCGGCAACTGGGGCTGGTCCATCATTGCGCTAGTGTTGTTGCTGAAAATCGCCTTTTACTGGCTCAACGCCAAAGCCTATTCCAGCATGGCCAAGATGAAAGCAGTTGCACCGCGCATCACGACCATGCGCGAGCGCTTGAAAGACAAGCCGCAAGAAATGCAGCAAGAGATGATGAAAATCTACCGTGAAGAAAAGATCAACCCCATGGGCGGCTGCTTCCCCATCATGGTTCAAATTCCTGTATTCATTGCCTTGTATTGGGTACTCTTAAGCTCGGTCGAGATGCGCAATGCCCCGTGGGCGCTGTGGATCAACGATCTTGCCGCACCCGATCCGTTCTACATCTTGCCACTGGTGATGACCTTGACCACGCTCTTGCAAACCGCGCTGAACCCGACACCACCAGACCCATTGCAAGCCAAAATGATGTGGTACATGCCGATGGCCTTCTCCATCATGTTCTTCTTCTTCCCAGCAGGCTTGGTGCTGTACTGGATTACCAACAACATCCTGTCCATCGCCCAGCAGTGGCTCATCAACACACGCATGGGCGTGCCGCCGCAGTTTAATTTGCCGAAGTTTAAATAAGCAAATTTAAGCGCAAACTAAAAGGGTCGCTAAAAGCGACCCTTTTTTATGCCCTTCTTTTATTGCACAATCGACTCTCATGCATGCCTACTCCAACACCCCCATCGTCGCCATCGCCACCCCGCCCGGTCGTGGCGCGGTCGGCATCGTGCGGGTGTCTGGCAAGGCGATTGCACCGCTGATTCAAGTACTGTGCGGGCGTGACCTGAAACCGCGCGAGGCGACGTATCTGCCTTTTGTGGACGCAGCTGGCGAAGCGATTGACCACGGTCTAGCGCTTTACTTCCCCGCCCCACACTCGTTCACAGGTGAAGACGTACTCGAACTTCAAGCCCACGGCGGCCCCGTGGTGATGCAGTTGCTGTTAGCGCGATGCTTAGAAGCCGGCGCAGAGATGGATAAAGCGACGCAACAACCGCGCCTTGCTGACTTGCGCGTCGCCCAACCCGGTGAGTTCACCCAACGCGCGTTTTTGAACGACAAAATGGACTTGGCGCAGGCCGAGGCGGTGGCCGATTTGATCGACGCCAGCACCGAAGCCGCCGCTCGCGGTGCCACCCGCAGCTTGTCGGGTGAGTTTTCCAAAGAAATCCACAGCCTGCGCGACGCCCTGATCCATTTGCGAATGCTGGTCGAAGCGACGCTGGACTTTCCCGAAGAAGAGATCGATTTCCTGCAAAAAGCCGATGCAACCGGGCAACTCACCAAATTGCAAGCCACGCTGGCACGGGTGATGCAGCGTGCGGGACAAGGCGCGCTCTTGCGCGAAGGCATCAAAGTCGTCATCGCTGGTCAACCGAATGCCGGCAAGTCGTCGTTGCTCAACGCCTTGGCGGGTGCCGAACTCGCCATCGTTACCCCCATCGCTGGTACCACGCGCGACAAAGTGCAGCAAACTATCCAAATCGACGGCGTACCGCTGCACATCATCGACACCGCCGGCTTGCGCCACAGTGAGGATGAAGTGGAGAAAATCGGGATAGAACGCGCTTGGGCCGAGATTGAAAATGCCGACGCCGTGCTGTTTTTGCATGATTTGGTGCGCTGGAATGATGCGGCAGAATCTGCCAACTATCAAGCCGCTGATGCTGCTATCGCCACCCAACTCATTAGCCTGCTGCCCAAACGAGTCCCCGTGATCCAGGTCTGGAACAAGGTCGATGCGGTTCAGCCGCCGCAAGCGGCGACTGCCGTCGAAAAAGACGCTGAATCGGTCAATATCACTGTCTCCGCCAAAAACGGCCAAGGCCTAGAAACCCTGCGCCAAACCCTGCTCCAAGTCGCCGGCTGGCAGCCCGCAGCCGAGGGTGTCTACATCGCCCGCGAGCGCCACGTGCAGGCCTTGCGGCAAGTAAGCGCTCACTTAGATCTGGCCGACAGCCAACTCAAAGCCAAATCGCAGGCGCTAGATTTGCTGGCAGAAGAGCTGCGTTTGGCGCAAAACGACCTGTCTGCCATCACGGGTGAATTCACTTCCGATGATTTGTTGGGCGTGATTTTCTCGAAGTTTTGCATTGGAAAATAGTCGAATAAATCACTATTTTTATATGTAACTTTAGAAACACATACTTTTTATGCGGTCTTTTTAATTACATAAGTGTAAATTGCTCACAGATTGTAAAAATTTGGTGAGCGTGTTTGGAGGCCAGTGCTTACCCAAATGAAGTCATTTTTGGCCTCCCGAACCGTATAAGGAGAATCAAGATGGTTACCTATATCTCACTGGTCAGTTTCACAGACCAAGGCGCTCGGACAATGACAGAATCCACCAAACGAGCCGATGCCGCCAAAGCAGTTGGCAAAAAGTTTGGTTGCGATATGAAGGAAATGTATTGGACGCTGGGAAGTTATGACTTAGTTGCCGTTATCGATGCGGCTGACGAAGCGTCCTACCTCGCCTTCGGCACAGCCTTGGCAGGCGCAGGCAATGTGCGGACACAGTCTCTGCGTGCCTTCACCAAAGACGAGATGAACGCAGTTTTTGCCAAATTAGGCTGATTAGCCGTTTCTGCACAGCAAATGGCGCAGTCACAAGCGATGCGTCGTTTGTTCTGCAGGATTGAAAAACAGCTCAAAACCTAGTCTCATGCATCTTTTGCATGGAAAACGGTTCAAAAGGGCTAGCAAAATATAGGGTAAACCCTTATTCTTAGGGTTCATTCACTTTTCGCCTTCGGGCGTCGAATAAGGTTCACCATGTTTTTATTGATTACCATCACCATCGTTTTAGCGGCATTAGCCATACGCAACCCATCTCTTCGCTACCCCGGCGTCGCCACTTCCTTGTTCGAACGTGCCAACGCCATCAATGGTCAAAATCCCCGCGAGGCGAACGAGTTGCGCGCTTCTGCCTTGGCATTTTTGAGTGTTGTGCGATAAATCAGATGATTTTTGCTATATATTTTATAGCTACTTAGTCAATAAATACGTCGGCTAGAGTCATATTTAACCGCATCAAAATATGACCCCATCAGACATCGCCAACATCGAACGCGCCACCATCACCGCTGTCTCTCCACAAGCCGTGGAAGAGCTGTCGGGTTGGTTGTTGCCGTTCAACACGGGAACGGTGGGGCGGGCGATCAGTGCTGTGCCTTTGACGCATAAGTTAGAGGGGGATGTAGAAACGTTGGTCGCCCAAATCGAATCGCGCTACATGACGCATGGTTTCAAAGCGGCGTTTCGGTTGCCAGATGGGGTCAGTTTTGAACCATTGAAGCAGCATTTGACCGGATAATTTTAGCCACGGTTGGGCGAGTGTGCATGGCATGCGCACGGTACTAAGCCGATGTGGCGAAGGCTTGGCCAAGCAGGTTCTAGCCGTTTTGGCGCTATGCGTATTGGCGAAAGCGCATAATGAAAATCGACCGCACCAGTCATTGAGTGAAGCGGCAGCAGACCTGTTCTTGTTAACACCCGGAGATCCTTTCATGTACTACATTGTTGAATCTAGCAAATCTTTCAACCAAGCTTCCACTGACCTAGAAGCCTCAGTGCTGCGCCACGGCTTTGGTGTACTGCATGTGCATGACTTAGGGGCAACCTTGCGCAGCAAAGGCATCAGCTTTGCTGAAGACTGCAAGGTGTTTGAAGTCTGCAACCCGGCGCAGGCAGCGAAAGTGCTGTCCACCGACATGCGCCTGAACATGGCTTTACCGTGCCGCATCTCGGTCTATACCGAGCATGGCAAAACCAAGCTCGGCATGATCACCCCCGTGAAAATGCTGTCGACCTTGTCGCAAGATGCGTCTATCGCTCAAATTGCTCAAGAAGTTGAGGAAAAGACCATGCTGATGGTTGACGAGGCGAAGTGACGCCCTGCCACCTGCTGGCCGCGTTTCGCACTATGGCCTTAACCAGCGCAGTCGCCATGCTGATGGGCTTACCTGCTCTGTCCGCTCCACTGTACAAATGTGAGATCGCCGGTGCTTTGGCGTTTCAAGACACACCCTGTCCACCTGTTAAAGCCAAACAAAAAATCGCTTGTGCCGATGTTGATGGCTATGCGGTTTACCAAGATTCTTTAGATGCTGCGTGCGCCAATGCGCCAGCTGGCAGGGCAAAGAACTATGATTTTTCTAACAAAGGCAAGCAAAAAACTGCAACGGCCGCAACGCCCGGGCAAGGTTCAGCCCGTAAAAGCACAGCTGGAAAAGAGGTCATTGTACGAGGCTACACCAAAGAAGACGGCACCACAGTGCCAAGTCACACCCGCAGTTTGCCGGGTGACAAGGTAAAAGAATAGGCGGTTTGGCATGGGTTAGTCCCAATGGTGATAAGGCGGCGAGGGTTTTACGATGATATTAGTCAAAAATTAGGAGACTAACCGTGATCGCCAGCAAACCTACCCGCCGCAAATTTGTACAAAGCACACTCGCCACCGTGGCGACCCTCGCCGTACCCAGCTTGGCCCTCGCGCAAGCGTTTCCAGCAAGACCCATCAAACTGATCTGCCCCTGGCCAGCCGGCGGATCGACCGATGTGGTGATGCGCGTGATCGCCGAAAGCGCAGGCAAAGCGCTGGGCGGCTCGATGATCATTGACAACAAACCGGGTGCCAGTGGCATGTTGGGGCCGAACGAACTGGTCAACGCCAAGCCCGATGGCTATACCCTGTCGCAGCTGACCGTGGGCGTGATGCGGCTTCCGCACATGCAAAAAATGCAGTTTGACCCACTGAAAGACTTCACTTACATCGCCTGCCTCACGGGCTACACCTTTGGCATCGTGGTGCGGGCGGATTCACCGATCAAAAGCATCAAAGATTTGGTCGATTTTGCGAAGGCGAATCCTGAAAAATTCACCTTTGGCTCGACAGGTAACGGCACCACGCCGCATTTGGCGGTGGAGGAGTTTGCGTTCAAAGCCGGTATCAAGCTGCAGCACGTGCCATTCAAAGGCAATGCAGACGGCATGCAAGCACTCTTAGGTGGCCATATCATGGCGCACAGCGACGCGACGGGCTGGGGCCCGCATGTCGACGCCGGCACGTGCCGATTACTCGCCACCTACGGTAGCAAACGTACCAAGCGCTGGGCGAATATACCTACCTTGAACGAACTGGGTTTTGACACGATTTCCGATTCACCGTTTGGCATTGGCGCCCCCAAGGGTATGGACCCTGCACTGACACTGAAGCTGCATGATGCGTTCAAAAAGACACTGGATGACCCAGCCGTTATTGCCATTTTTGAGAAGTACGACCAGTCGGTGATCTACATGAACACGGCAGACTACACCAAGTTTGCGCAAGTAAATTACTTGAAAGAAAAAGCGGTGATTGAAAAATTGGGCTTAGCGCTTAAGACTTAATTCTCACTTAAAAACAAGCTAATGTATTAATATAAAACTCTAGTCAGCGTATTTAATGCCTATGTTGCTATAAATAATGCAGCACTGAATTTATCAAATTATTCAAAAGCTAATTTGGCAGATGCAGCGACGGCGCTGCGTAGCCACAGGTGGGCGCTGCTTTGCTGCAGCCGTTTGTGCCACAGCGCATCGACATGAACAGCGGGCATCTCGAAAGGCAAGTCTTTAACCACCAGCGAATGCCCTGCATCTGCAACGCGGACAAAATGCCTAGGCAGCACAGTCAATAGATCCGACTGAGAAACGACTCTGCCAGCCGTAAAAAACTGGTTGACCGTGATGACGACGCGGCGTTTGCGCTGTAGTGCTGCTAGGGCTTCGTCCACAAAACCAAAGGAACGACCAGAAAAACTCACCAACATATGTCGTGCCTCGCAATAACGCTCAATCGTCAGCGGTTTTTTCGCCAAAGGGTGATTTTTACGCATCACGCAGACATATTTACCCTCATACAAGCGCTGGTGGGCAAAACTGGCAGCACCGCCAGCTTGTGCGCTGGCGGTCAAATCTGCCAGTGCAGCGGGGAAATGACCAATGGCGAGGTCGGCAGACTCAGCGTCCAACAAACGCCGTGGGTCGCGGGTGGAAAGCGGCACGATGCGCAGGGACACACCAGGTGCATCGCGCTCGACCAAGCTGAGCAAGCCAGGAATCAACTCTGACGCGGTGGCGTCGGCCATGGCTAATACGAATGTGGCGGTAGAGGTTGCGCGGTCAAACGGGTTGGGAATAAGCGTTTCTTGCAGCTGACGTAAAGCTTCTCGCACGGCTGGCCACAACGTGTTGGCACGGGGCGTGGGTTCTAGCCCTTGACCACTGCGGCGCACCAGGTCGTCCCCTAGCGTTTCGCGTAAGCGCCGCATGGCGTTGCTGACAGCGGGTTGGGTCAAAGCTAGGTTGTGCGCAGCTTTGGTCAGGCTGCGCTCAGCCATCACTTCGTCAAAAACCCGCAGTAAATTGAGATCTAGGGTTCGGAAGTTCGGAGAAACAGTTGTTTCAGAATTATTCGCATTTGAATTAATCACTATGGTGAATATACAGCATCACTAATATAAAGTGGAGTAACACTAGTATTAACCCTATGATTCGTTCACTGCACAAGTTGAAGCTATATTTTTAGTAAGTGTGCAGCTAATGAAAGAAAGAAAATCATGACTAGTTTTGTACAACCCAGCTTCCCTACTCACCACGAAGGCATTGAGCGCATCGAAGGAGCTCTAGATGGCGTATCTGCGATATACAGCAATTTTGACGGCGCACGTGGCTTGGCCACATTTCTACTCGCAGCCGTCGTATCTGGCTTGTTGTTGGCAGCTAACCAATTGATTGACACATGGGCTGATGGCCATTTGCTCGCCGCATGGGTGGCATTGTGGTCAGTTGCTTTTGCGACTTTGGCGTTGGCTGCAGGCCCGATTCGCCGCACGGTTAGCAAACTTATAGCATTTGACGGTAGCACGCTGTACGCCGCTTGGAGCGCTAGACGTAAAGCGCGCATCAATGATGAAAAAATGCGGGACTATGCCCGTCAAGATTCACGCTTGATGGCAGACATCATGCGCTCTGTTGATAATACGTCTGATGCAGCTAAATGGCATTTGCGTGCATAAACCGTACGTAAAAGTTTATAAACGTTAATAAACTTCAATAAAGTTTAAAACCAAACCCAGCCTGCGAATGCGTGCTGGGTTTTTTTACGTCTTTTTCTGCCTTCTACTTTGGTAGTTTTACGGCGCCCAAGCCACCTAAGAACAAATCTGCCACCACAGGCGCCATATCCGCATGCGAGAGCTTGCCATCGGGCTGCAGCCAAGTAAACATCCAGTTCATCATGCCAAATAGCAGCATGGCCAGTGGTTTGTTCAAGTCAGCAGCGACTAGCTCAGGCCGCACTTGTGCAATCGCATTGGCAAACGAGCTAACGACTTGGCGTTGCAGTTCCAAAACGCGGGCTTGGTCAGCCGGCTCCAGAAACTTCACGTCTTCGGTCAA
>JANPLX010000053.1:0-3622 GCA_031422495.1 Polaromonas sp.
CGCAAACGCGGCGGTGCGAAAAAGCCGAATCCGGCGTTTGTGCCGAACCCAACTGATGGCTCGTCTAGCTAGTAAAGCATGACCAAGACGGATACAAAATCCGTCATTCCCGCCACACCTGTCATTCCCGCGCAGGCGGGAATCCATCCCGTCGTGGCCTACATCGCCCTAGGCGCAAACCTAGGCAACGCCGCACAAACGGTTCGAGATGCCATCCAGTCCATCAATGACATACCGCAAGTCCAAGTCACGAAACAATCTTCCCTCTACAAAACCGCCGCCCTAGAGTCGCTCACAGGCGCTCCCAAAAGCCCAGATTACATCAACGCCGTCATAGAGATAAGTTGCCACCAGCCGGCGTATTTATTGCTTGAGCAGCTACAAAAAATAGAGCAAAAAGCAGGCAGAAACCGCCCCTACCTGAACGCCCCACGCACGCTAGATTTGGATATTTTGCTATATCGTGATGAAAATGGCGATGCACAAATCCAAACCGAAACTTTGACAATCCCGCATCCCCGCATGTGGCAGCGGGCGTTTGTTTTAGTGCCGTTGGCGGAGATTGCGCCTGGGTTAGTTAGTGTGGAGAGGTTGGAGAGGGTGAAGGGGCAGGGAATAGCAAGGATAATTAGCTGATGAAATTTGAACTTACAAATATGCGGTTGCAAATTGCTGATGATGATTTGCTAAATGACTTGCGAACGGTAGCCAACAATCTGGGGAAACGCTCATTAAAACAGCGCGATTACAGCAAGTTAAACGGTGCTCAATTCAATCTCAAAACAGCATTAGGTCGGTTTGGTAACTGGGACACTACTCTTGAAAAGGCTGGACTCGAAGGGGAGAAGAGCCTCAAAGGCATGGAGTATGGAGAAAAAGCAATTCGAACCAATGTACTTCTCGATGACATCAAACGAGTTGCAAGCGAGCTTGGAAAGTCCGATATTACAGCTGCAGAATACGATGTTATGGGTAAGTACTCATCTTGGACTATTAATGCTCGATTTGGCACTTGGAATAAGGCTAAGGAGCATGCAAATTTAGCTGTCACTCGGATAACAAATAACACAAATGAAGAATTATTTCAAAATATCCTTGATCTGTGGATGATGATTGGTCGTCAGCCAAAGTATGGGGAAGTTCTAAGTCCAAATTCAAAATTTAATGGTTCAACATATGCAAGAAGATTCGGTTCATGGCGTGCTGCGCTCGAAGCTTTTATTGAGTATGTGAATTCTGAGTCTGATTCGGATGTAAATAGTGAAGTCACACCTGAATTGGTTCCGCTTGATACGCCAAGCGGTTCAAATAATGCGCCTTTAAAGGTATTAAAAATAAAGAGAACATCTAGGAATATAAATCTTAGGATGCGATGGACGATTTTAAAAAGAGATAATTTTTGCTGCAAAAAGTGCGGAAGATCACCTGCAAAAGATCCATCCATTGTTTTGCACATAGACCACGTTTTGCCTTGGAGCAGAGGCGGTGAAACAGAAGTAGAAAATCTTGAAACTCTCTGCGACCGCTGCAATTTAGGAAAAAGTAATTTGTAGTCTTAATTGAATCCCTAGTTTTGAAGACAAAACAAGAATCACAGGGAATACAATATTGATATGCATTTGATAGCATTCTAGGCAATAAACACGCCGGCTAGAGTCATGAATCAGGGTTAAAAACTACCTAAAGTCGGTTTTTCTAATTTACTATATTTCCAATAGCACCTGAGGCACCAAATACGTCGGCTAGAAGCCAATTTGATGTTGATATAGACGATTTTCTACTTTTTGACTTCCCGCAGCGCAGCGCTGAGCTGATCGACCATCTCCACCCAATCAGAATCTTGCAAAATCGCTTCGCGCAGAAAGGCGGCTTGGGCGTGGGTCCAGAAAGGGGCTTCTGAAAGGCGCAGATCAGGCGATAGCGGGAAGTGGCTTGCTATGAAGTGCTTGATGCCTAGCTCGTCATTGGGCAACCCGAGCTGGGCGAAGAGGTCTGAGAAGTGGTGCATGTGTTTGTTCATGCGTTTATATTGCTACTTATTGGCGCAGCGGTCAAGTCAGACAACTTCTACAAAATACGGCTCAAAAAATGAGCCGTATTTTGTGATTTGCGGCTCAAAAGGCCTATCTAGACCTATCTTCCCCGCATAAACAAGGCATCCAGCTCCTTGATGCTGATCTGCCGCCAAGTCGACCGGCCATGGTTGCACTGGTCGGAGCGTTCGGTTTCTTCCATTTGACGCAGCAGGGCATTCATTTCATCCAAGGTCAGCTTGCGGTTCGCCCGCACCGCGCCGTGGCAGGCCATGGTTGAGAGGATTTCGTTTTGTGCACGCTGGATGACGGTGCTGGCGTCGTGCAAGGCGAGTTCGGCCAGGACGCTGCGGACGAGCTCGACGGCATCTCCCTTGGCCAAAGTCGTCGGTACGGCGCGGACGGCTAGGGTTTTAGGGGAGAAGGCGGTGATGTCTAGGCCGAGTTGCAAGAGTGTATCGGCGCATTCTTGCGCGGTAGAGACTTCCAGCGGGGTGGCGGCGAAGGTCGCGGGGATCAAGAGGGGTTGGCTTGGCAACGATGATTTTGCAGCTTCGGCGATGTTGATTTGCGCCTTCAATCGCTCATACACAATCCGCTCATGCGCGGCGTGCATGTCCACAATCACCAAACCCTGGGCATTTTCAGCAAGGATGTAGATCCCTTGCAGCTGGGCGACGGCACGACCCAGAGGCCAGATGGTGTCGCTGTCTTTGGTTGAATAACTGTTATTTTGAACAGAATTTTGTGTAAATTGTTGCGGACTTTGAGGCGGCCAAGCTGCTGAAACGTCGGAGGCGAGATGGGTTTCTGTCGGCAAAAGCTCTCTGTTTTGGGTAAATGAAAACGTATTATTTGCTATATTTTTAGTAGCTGCAGAGGCAATAAATACGCCGGCTGATACCGTATTTGAGGGGGTAAATGCGCTGAATGGCTGGTTTTGAGACTCATTTTGGCTGTTACGCGTCAAATCGGTCATTTGCGTCATGGCAGCCGCTCGTGGCGCGGCCAAAGCATTTTCTACCGCATGCCGCACCGCCTGATGCACCTCGCGGCCATCCCGAAAACGCACTTCGATCTTGGTCGGGTGCACGTTCACATCCACCCGCGTCGGCTCAATCTCCACATACAGCACATACACCGGCTGACGGTGGCCGTGCAGCACGTCTTCGTAGGCTGAGCGGGCTGCGTGGGTGATGACTTTGTCGCGGACGAAGCGCTGGTTGACGTAGGCAAATTGCTGGTCGGCGCGGCTTCGGGCGGTGTCGGGCAGGCCGGCGCGACCCGTGACGCGGATGCTGCCCTGTCCAGTTTGGTAAGTATGTTCGACTTGGACGGACTGGTTGATGAAATCGTCGCCGAAAACGTCTTTAAGTCGTTGATTTCGTTGGGCTTGTTGATTTTCTTGATTGTTTGAAACAGCAGCTCGCCATTGCTCGACCAACTTACCATCGTGCCAAATCGCAAAACCCACTTCGGGCCGCACCAAGGCGTGGCGTCGCACGGCTTCGACGCAATGCGACAGCTCGGTAGCGTCGGTTTTAAGGAATTTTCGCCGTGCGGGCGTGCTGAAAAACAGCTCTTTCACC
>JANPLX010000054.1:0-2383 GCA_031422495.1 Polaromonas sp.
GGTGAAAGAGCTGTTTTTCAGCACGCCCGCACGGCGAAAATTCCTTAAAACCGACGCTACCGAGCTGTCGCATTGCGTCGAAGCCGTGCGACGCCACGCCTTGGTGCGGCCCGAAGTGGGTTTTGCGATTTGGCACGATGGCAAGCTGGTGGAGCAATGGCGAGCATCTCAGGCTAACAACGCTGAAAATCAACAAAATCAGCGGAATCAAAGACTTAAAGACGTTTTCGGCGATGACTTCATCAGCCAGTCCGTCCAAGTCGAACATACTTACCAAACTGGACAGGGCAGCATCCGCGTCACTGGTCGCGCCGGCCTGCCCGACACCGCCCGAAGCCGCGCCGACCAGCAGTTTGCCTACGTCAACCAGCGATTCGTCCGCGACAAAGTCATCACTCACGCGGCGCGATCTGCCTACGAAGACGTGCTACACGGCCACCGCCAGCCGGTGTATGTGCTGTATGTGGAGATCGAGCCGACGCGAGTGGATGTGAACGTGCATCCGACCAAAATTGAAGTGCGCTTTCGGGATGGGCGAGAGGTGCATCAGGCGGTGCGGCACGCGGTGGAGAACGCTTTGGCAGCGCCACGGGCAGCTTCTTTGACCCAGCAAGTAGCTCAAAATAGCCAAATTGAGCCTGAAAACCAGTCATTTAACAGTTTTAGACCTTCAAATACACCTCTAGCCGGCGTATTTAATGCCTCACCAGCTACTAAATATGTAGCAAACAGAGAACTTTTACCCACTGAAACTCACCTCGTTTCTGACGTTTCCGCAACTTCGCCGCTGCAAAATAAGTTGCAAAACAACTTTCAAAGCAGCCCTAAAACCAGCAATGCAGAGGACACCATCTGGCCGCTTGGTCGCGCCGTCGCCCAGCTGCAAGGGATCTACATCCTTGCTGAAAATGCCCAGGGTTTGGTGATTGTGGACATGCACGCCGCGCATGAACGGATTGTGTATGAGCGATTGAAAGCGCAAATTAACATCGCCGAAGCTGCAAAATCATCGTTGCCAAGCCAACCCCTCTTGATCCCCGCGACCTTCGCCGCCACCCCGCTGGAAGTCTCCACCGCGCAAGAATGCTACGAGGCGCTCTTGCAACTCGGCTTAGACATCACCGCCTTTTCCCCCAAAACCCTGGCTGTCCGCGCCGTACCCACAACACTCGCCAAAGGCGACGCCGTCGAACTCGCCCGCAGCGTCCTAGCCGAACTCGCCCTGCACGACGCCAGTACGGTCATCCAGCGCGCGCAAAACGAAATCCTCTCCACCATGGCCTGCCACGGCGCGGTACGGGCGAACCGTAAATTGACACTGGACGAGATGAACGCGCTCCTGCGTCAAATGGAAGAAACCGAACGCTCCGACCAGTGCAACCACGGGCGGTCGACTTGGCGGCAGATCAGCATCAAGGAGCTGGATGCGTTGTTTATGCGGGGAAGATAGATTGTGTCATTCCCGCGCAGGCGGGAATCCATGGTGGCGCTTGTGGATTCCCGCCTGCGCGGGAATGACGGCTTAAACGGTTATTATTTATTGATAAAAACAAGGAGAAACTATGAGCGACCCAGCCACCGCAGACAAAAAATTCGCCACCTTCGACGAGTTTTACCCCTTCTATCTCAGCGAGCATAGCCACCAGACGTCCCGCCGTCTGCATTTTGTGGGCACCAGCATCGCTTTGGTGCTGTTAGTTTCCGCTGTAGTTACCCGTAATCCCAGTTTGATACTTGTCGCTCTGCTACAAGGCTACGCATTCGCTTGGATAGGCCACTTTTTCTTCGAACACAACCGCCCCGCCACCTTCAAATACCCGTTCTACAGCTTTGCCGGAGATTGGCGCATGTGGGCGGATATTTTGACGGGTAAGATTAAGTTTTAAGCTATAAATAAAGAAATGACCTTGAACCTAACAATTTGGCAAATTCTTGCTACTGCAACACTGATCAGTTTCTTCTTAGCTTTTGTAATTTCTATTTGCATTAGAGATGAATTACTTGCTTACAAGCGCGGCTTGCTGTGGAGTTTCTTAGTTCTGTTTGTGCCTAGTTGTGTGCCAATGTGGCAGTCTGATGTGGTAAAAGCAAACAACGCTGCAACTGAATTCTTTATGCTCATGATTCCTGTGTCGTTCGTTTGGTTGATTGGCTCGACCTGCGGAGTATTCATATCAAGATTAATTAAGCGAAGCGTGCGCTAGCCGCTTGACCGCTACGCCAATAAGTAGCAATATAAATGCATGAACAAACCCATGCACCACTTTTCAGACCTCTTCGCCCAGCTTGGGCTCCCCAATGACGATGACGCCATTAAGAGCTTCATCGCTAGCCACTTCCCACTCTCCTCCGATTTCCGTCTCCCCGACGCCCCCTTCTGGTC
>JANPLX010000055.1:0-21024 GCA_031422495.1 Polaromonas sp.
CCTTTGCGCATCTTCTCTTCAGAAGGCGTGTTAATTGGTGAATTTGGTGAAGAATTAAGAAATTTGACGCCTATTGCCCAAATACCAAAAGTCATGAAAGACGCTGTTTTGGCGATTGAAGACGCACGTTTTTACGAACATGGCGGCATCAACTACAAAAGCATATTGCGTGCGGCGATTGCCAATTTAGGCCAAGCCAAGAGTCAAGGTGCCTCCACAATTACCATGCAAGTGGCTAAAAACGTCTATTTATCGTCTGAAAAAGCCTACACCCGAAAAATATATGAGATTTTATTGACATTCAAGCTGGAAAGTTTGCTGACAAAAGACCAAATTCTTGAAATTTACATGAACCAAATCTTTTTAGGTCAGCGCGCCTATGGCTTTGCAACAGCATCTGAAATCTATTTTGGCAAACCGCTTAAAAACATCACTATCGCCGAAGCTGCCATGTTGGCCGGCCTTCCCAAGGCGCCATCCGCTTACAACCCGATTGTTAACCCAGATCGCGCCCGAACTCGCCAGCTTTATATCATCGAACGCATGCTGGAGAACGACTTCATCACCAAAGCGCAAGCTGAAGCGGCTAGCAATGAAGTTCTGAAGCTAAAAGCAGACAGCGACAGCAATAAAATACATGCTGAATATGTGGCTGAAACAGTCCGCCAAATGGTATTTGCCCAGTACGGAACCGAAACTTACACACGCGGCTTGAATGTCTACACAACCATCAAGGCCAGCGACCAAACAGCGGCCTATCGCGCCTTGCGCAAAGGGGTGATGGACTTCGACAAACGTCATACCTACCGCGGTCCTGAAAAATTCATTGAATTGCCTAAAAAGCAAGACGATGTTGACGATGAAATCGACGTCGCATTGGCTGAACACCCTGATGCAGATGATTTAAAAGCAGCCGTCGTTATCGAAGCAACTTCCAAAAAAATCACTGCTATTCGTCAAAACACAGAGACTATTGAGATCACGGGCGATGGCTTGAAGCCAGCTCAATCAGCTTTGTCAGACAAAGCCCCTGCGACCACCAAAATCAGACGTGGTGCCTTGATTCGTGTAGTGAAAACCCCAAAAAATACGTGGGAAATTAGCCAATTACCCGAAGTTGAAAGCGCATTCATCGCTTTAGATCCCCGCGATGGCGCCATCAAAGCCTTGGTGGGTGGTTTTGATTTTGATAAAAACAAGTTTAACCACGCGACACAGGCATGGAGGCAACCAGGCTCCAGCTTCAAACCATTTGTCTATTCAGCCTCGCTTGAAAAGGGTTTGTCACCAAGCACGGTCATCAACGATGCGCCTATGTTTTTTGATGCATCGGTCACTGGCGGTCAGCCGTGGGAGCCGAAAAACTTTGACGGCAACTTTGCGGGGCCCATGACCATGCGCACGGGCTTAGCCAAGTCTAAAAATATGATTTCTATACGTATTTTGAAAGAAGTGGGGACACAAAACACGCAAGACTGGATCACAAAATTCGGTTTTGACGCCGAACGCCACCCGCCATATTTAACCATGGCATTAGGTGCTGGCTCAACCACGCCTATGCAAATGGCTATTGCGTATTCTGTATTTGCCAACGGCGGCTACCGCATCAATCCCTTTTTGATTCGCAAAATCACCGACCAAAAAGGCGCAGTGATTGTCGAGACCAAGCCTCCTGTTTTGAACGAATCTATGCGTGTGATTGATGCTCGCAACGCTTTTGTGATGAACAGTTTGCTGCAAGAAGTGACAACTGCTGGTACGGCTGCCAAAGCCAAGGCAGCATTGGGTCGATCTGATATTTTTGGTAAAACAGGTACGACGAACGATGCTATTGATGCTTGGTTTGCCGGCTTTCACCCTACCTTGGCAGCTGTGGTTTGGATGGGATATGACAACCCCAAACCACTGGGCAGCAGCAACGCAGAGACAGGTGGTGGCTTGAGTTTGCCGATCTGGATTAACTTCATGAAGGAAGCCTTGCAAGGTGTACCTGTGGTGACCTTGACGCCGCCCGAAGGCTTGACAAAAGGAAGCGGAGATTGGGTCTACAACGAATTCGTTGGAACAGGCGTTCGCAGCTTGGGTTTAAACGATCCGATGAGCTTAGACCCAGCAGAAGCAGCACGGCTCAAAGAACTCAAAGAGCTACGTGCACTTGAAGCCAAGCCCTTGGATGCCGATGAGCGCAAATCAATCTTAGATTTGTTTAAAAACTAGAGAAAACCAACTGTGTTTGCGATTGTTCACTGGCGCAATCCGATAAATTAGCAAAGAACTCAACGCTGCTTTTGGTATCTTGCCAATGCCCATTAACAAATTTGTAGTGGTAACCGCCACGCTTGGTTGCTAACCAAATTTCTTGCAGTGGTTTTTGCAAATTCACAACGATTTGACTTTTATTTTCAAACGTCAGGGTGATCATGCCGCCCGTGCGTTGGTTGTCAATATCGACTTCTCCTGCATCGTTGATACGGTCGCAGTGCGCTTCAATGGCTTTAAGTGCACTTTCAGCGCGGTCTAAAAATTCTAGGTCAGTCATTACAATACTAGGTATAAGGATTCAATCTATGAAAAATACATATCCAAAGCATACTAACAAAAATAAAGCCAGCACGCTTATCACTGCCATATTGTGCGCTTGCGTTCTACTTTCACTGAGCGCTTGTGGCCAACGTGGTTCCTTGTACATTCCCAACACGCCTGAAGCCGCGCAGCGCAGCACCATAGGTGATGTCTTGACGAAGCCTAGTAGCCCAGCGACCAGCTCGACTCCTGCCCCTGCAACCCAAACACCCCCCGCTCCAGCCAAATAACCAACATGCAACTCGATTCTCTGCCAGGCCAACCGCACATTCACTATAAAAACAACGAGTTATACGTCGAAAACCTTCGCGTAGCCGATGTAACAGTTAAACACGGCACGCCCTTGTTCATTTACTCAAAAGCTTCTATGTTGGACGCTTTGGCCGCTTACCAACGCGGTTTTGCTGGGCGCAGCGCGCGCGTTCACTACGCCATGAAAGCCAACTCGTCATTAGGCGTTTTGCAGGTTTTTGCCAATGCTGGTTGCGGTTTTGACATCGTTTCAGGTGGTGAGCTGGAGCGTGTTATTGCGGCAGGTGTCGACACCGCTTTGGTGATTTTTTCAGGCGTAGGCAAAACCCGTGCAGAGATGAAACAAGCTTTACTAGCTGGGGTGGGTTGTTTTAACGTGGAAAGCGAAGCCGAATTAGAGGTTTTGAGTGAAGTTGCACTCTCCGTCGGGAAAACGGCAAATATCAGCTTGCGCGTGAACCCGAATGTAGATCCTCAAACGCATCCCTATATTTCTACCGGCCTCAAAGGCAGCAAATTCGGCGTGGCGCACGACCGAACAGTGGCAACTTACCAGCGCGCAGCTGCCCTGCCCGGCCTCAAAGTCGTGGGAATTGACTGCCATATTGGCTCACAAATCGTGCTTGAAAGCCCTTATCTAGACGCTGTAGACCGCATGTTGGACTTGGTAGAAAGCATCGAAGCAGCCGGCATTCCTATCCATCACCTCGACTTTGGTGGCGGTTTGGGCATCAACTACAACGGCGACACACCACCTAAAGCAGACGATTTATGGCACAAAATCTTAGCCAAATTAGACGTGCGCGGCTTTGGACAGCGACAGCTGATGATTGAGCCAGGGCGCTCCCTCGTCGGCAACGCGGGCATCTGCATCACGGAGGTGTTGTACCTCAAGCCCGGTGAGCAAAAGAACTTCTGCATCATCGACGCGGCCATGAACGACCTGCCCCGCCCTGCTATGTATCAAGCTTATCATGCTATTATTAATGTAGCTACAGAGGCAATAAACACGAAGGCTAATGCCGAAAATAGTACTGTTTATGACGTTGTAGGCCCCGTTTGCGAAAGTGGCGACTGGATTGGTCGCGACCGCGGCTTGAACGTCAAACAAGGCGACTTGCTCGCCGTTTTGTCCGCCGGTGCCTATTGCATGAGCATGGCCAGCAACTACAACACCCGTGGCCGCGCGGCAGAAGTCTTGGTCGATGGCGACAAAGCGCATCTGATTCGTGAACGTGAAACCACTGCTGACCAAATTCGAGGCGAAGTTCTGGTAAGTACGCTTACCAATTAGGCGAGAATTCTATAGAATGACGGTATGAAACGTCGCCTACTCCTACAAGCCCTACAAACAGCACCTGCATTAGCCTTAGCTCCTGCAGCAGTTTTCGCCCAATCAGCCTACCCCACTAAAACCATCCGCTATATCGTACCGGTCTCCGCCGGCGGCGGCAGTGACATGGTGGGACGCACCCTGACCGAGCGCTGGGGCAACTTGCTTAAACAAAGCTTCGTAGTTGACAACCAAGCCGGCGGCGGCGGTGTGATTGCCTGCCAAGCCACGGCCCGCGCTGCACCCGATGGCTACACGCTGCTGCAAGCTTACGTTGCCACCCACGGCACCAGCCCAGCAACGCGTAAATTACCCTACGACGCGGTGAAAGATTTCACCCCCATCGGCATGATTGGCGCGACGCCGAATGTGCTGGTCGTCAACAGCGCCCTGCCTGTCAAAACCGTCAAAGAGTTCGTTGAATACGTCAAAAAGAACCCTGGCAAATTGAGCTACGGCTCGGCCGGTCAAGGCTCGCTCACGCACTTGACGATGGAGTTGTTCAAGCAGCAGATCGACTCGTTCATGGTGCATATTCCCTACCGTGGCATTGCACCTGCATTTACGGACATCATTGGCGGGCAAACTCAGGCCATGTTCCCCGGTTTAGCAGCAGCTTTGCCGCACATTCGCTCGGGACGGGTTCGTCCCTTGGCTGTGACGGGTTTGACGCGGCATTCGCAATTCAAAGACCTGCCGACGCTGGACGAATCTGGCTACAAAGGCTTTGATGCGCAGCAGTGGTACGGTGTGGTTGGGCCTGCCAACATGCCAGCAGCTATCGTCAAAACCCTCAGCGAGACACTGGCCACCGTCCTCAAAGCGCCCGATTTGCGCGAAAAGTTGTCGATTGAGGCGATTGAACCTATCGTCATGTCACCCGAACAATTCGGTGAATTCGTCAAAAAAGACATTGCTCGTTGGACCAAACTGGCCAAAGACCGCAAGATTGAGTTGGACAGCTGATTTAAGCTGTAAATTTTAACCAAAATTCACTTAAAACCCTCTATTTTAGGTAGTTTTTAGCCTATTTCCGCATCTAGCCGGCGTATTTATTGCCTAAGCAGCTATTATTTTTATAGCGTTTAAATTTTGCTTTTCTCTCCAATTCTTCTCTAACATTTTCTTTAATTTCACAAACATCATGGCTCGCAATACCCAAGTCTCCGCTGACCACAACGCTCCCCCCATCACCCAAATCCTGGCTAAATTCGTCGCCACCCACCCTTCAAAAGGTTGGAGCGACGCCGTTGACCACGAAGCGCACCGCACGTTCATGAACTGGCTGGGTTGCGCCGTTGGCGCGGCCAACCACGAAGCCGCCGATGCCGCCATCGCCGCTGCCAACATGCTGCAACCCGCCGCGCAAGCCAGCGTTTTGGGTCGCGCGGTCAAGTTGGACATGGCTAATGCCGCGTTGGTCAACGGCATCACCTCGCACACCTTTGATTTTGACGACACCCATCTCAAAACCATCATCCACCCTGCTGGTCCCGTCGCCTCAGCCGTCTTGGCACTGGCTGAACATACAGGCAACTCAGGCCGTGAAGTGATCGATGCCTTGGTCATCGGCATCGACGTGGCCTGCCGCGTCGGCAACGCCATGTACCCTGAGCATTACGACCGTGGCTGGCACATCACAGGCTCTACCGGCACGCTGGGCGCGGCAGCAGCGTGTGCGCGGCTGTTGAAGCTGGATACGGCGCAAACTGCCATGGCGCTGGGCATTGCAGCATCGCAGCCCATCGGCATGCGCGAGCAGTTTGGCACCATGACCAAGCCGTTTCACCCTGGCGGCGCAGCTCGGGCTGGCTTGATGTCGGCACTCTTGGCAAAGCACGGCTTCACCGCCAGCGCCAAAGCGCTAGAAGCACCCCGCGGCATGATGCAAACCGTCTCTACGAAGAACGACTGGTCTGAAATCACCGGCGATCTGGGTGAGCGCTTTGAAATCTCGTTCAACAGCTACAAGCCCTTCGCCTGCGGCATCGTGATTCACCCCAGCATCGACGCTTGCTCACAACTGCGTGCACAGGGTGTGAAGCCTGAGCAAATCGAGCAGATTGAGCTGAAAGTGCACTCTTTGGTGTTGGAATTGACCGGCAAAAAAGAACCGCAAGACGGCCTGCAAGCCAAATTCAGCGTCTACCACGGCTGTGCGGCGGGTTTGATGGTCGGCCAAGCGACCGAAGACGAGTACCACGACGAGTTCGTCAACCGCCCAGATATGGTCGCCCTGCGCCGCAAAGTGGTTGCTGTGGTCGACGATTCGATTGACGAAGCCAGTGCCGACGTGACCGCTGTTTTGACCGATGGCCGTCGCGTGCATATTTTTGTAGAACACGCGATTGGCTCTTTGCAAAACCCGATGACCACGAGTTTGTTAGAAGCTAAGTTTCACGGCTTGAGTGATCCTATTTTGGGTGCATCACAAACTAATGAACTGATCGAAGCTTGCTGGCATGTGGGGCAAGCTGCAGATGTGAAAAACATCATCAAACTTGCAACGCCAAAGAAATAAAAATCGGAGCGAAGTAGTAGTGCAACGTCACCCAATTTGCTATACTTTTAATAGCTATTTAGGCAATAAATACGCCGGCTAGACGCATATTTATTGCCTTTTTTGTGCTTTTAAGCGTATTTTGCAGAAATTTTCCGCTTTTTCTTGATCCACTGCACGACGCGCCAACCCAGCAGCACGCCAAGGATGGCTGCGTATACAAATACTTCATTGAAGTCGTTTTTACCTGATCGCATCCAGAAAAAATGCAAGATACCCAAGCCTGCAATAACGTAAACCAGCTTGTGCAACAGCTGCCAGCGTTTTGCACCTAGGGTTTTGATGGCGCGGTTAAACGAGGTCAGCGCCAGTGGCGTGAGTAACACAAAAGCGGCAAATCCAACCAAAATGAAGGGTCGTTTGTAGATGTCTTTGGCAATATCGGCCACGTCAAAACCCATGTCAAACCAGCTGTAGCTGAGCAAATGGATCACAACGTAAAAGTAAACAAACAGCCCCAGCATGCGTCTAAAACGCGCTAATTGCGGGGTATTACTGATGGTTCTAAGCGGCGTAACCGCCAAAACGATACATAAAAACCGCAGCGTCCAATCACCCGTGGCGCGAATCAGTGCCTCTTGTGGGTTAGCGCCCAAGTCTTGCGTGAAAACCCGAAAAACTAGCCAAGCAAACGGTATCAGGCACAACATGAAAACCAGTGGCTTAGCCACTGGTTTAAGTAACAATTGACGCATTTAATTGTCGAATTTAAAAGTTCTTTTTCAAATCCATACCAGCATACATTGATGCAACCTGTGTCTCATAGCCATTGAACATCTCGGTTTTGCGCTTTTTAGCAAACAAGCCGCCCTCTTCGCCAATGCGCCGCTCAGTCGCTTGGCTCCAGCGCGGATGGTCAACGGTGGGGTTGACGTTGGAATAAAAGCCGTACTCGCTGGCGGCGGCTTTGTTCCACGCAGTCGCAGGCTGTTTGTCGGTGAAACGGATTTTGACCAAGCTTTTCCCACTTTTAAAGCCGTATTTCCAGGGTACTACCAAGCGCACAGGTGCACCGCTTTGGTTAGGCAGCACTTCGCCGTACATCCCGAAGCTGAGCAAGGTGAGCGGATTCATGGCTTCGTCCATGCGCAAACCTTCCACATAGGGCCAATCAAGCACGCGAGAGCCTAAGCCTGGCATGGTTTTGTTGTCGGCCAGCGTCACAAATTCGACGTACTTGGCGTTGCTCAGTGGTTCGACTTTTTTGATCAACTCAGCCAGTGAGTAACCGACCCATGGAATCACCATCGACCAGCCTTCTACGCAGCGCAGGCGGTAAATGCGCTCTTCTTGGGCGCTGAGCTTGATTAAATCCTCTAGCGCGTATTTGGCCGGTTTTTTCACCAAACCTTCAATTTCCACCGTCCACGGCGCGGTTTTCAGAGTGTTCGCGTTTTTGGCAGGGTCGGCTTTGTCGGTGCCAAACTCGTAAAAGTTGTTGTAGGTGCTGGCGTCTTTGTAGTCGGTCAGCTTGTCGATGGCCATCCCGCCAGCGATTTTGGATGGTGTGCTGGCCAGTGCTGCGAGTTTTCCTGGCTTTGGCGTCATGGCTAGTGCATCGCGCGAAGCCCAACTAGCCATTGCCGCACCAGCCACGCCACCAGCCATGAGCTTCATCATGTCGCGGCGACCCGTGTAGATACCTTGTGGCGTGATTTCACTGCCGATTAAATGGTTAAAACCGTCGTTGTGCGTTTTGATGAGCATGATGAATTCCTAGTTGATAACGAATTGACTTTCAATAGTCTGTATACGCAAGCATTTCTTACATAGATTCAATTACAGCGCAGAGGTTCACGCTCATAGAGGGGCAAAAAAGAGCTCAAAGAGCCCTTTTTAGCGCTTTTTATAACATCACAAGGTACCGTAGCTGTGTAAACCACTTAAAAACATGTTCACGCCAAGGAAAGCGAAACTGGTTACTCCTAGGCCAACCAGCGCCCACCACGCCGCCACAGTGCCACGCAAGCCCTTCATGAGGCGCATATGCAGCCACGCTGCGTAATTGAGCCAAACGATCAGCGCCCAAGTCTCTTTCGGATCCCAACTCCAGTAGCCGCCCCAAGCTTCCGCCGCCCATAAAGCACCTAAGACAGTTGCAATGGTGAAAAAGGCGAAACCCACGGCGATGGATTTGTACATCACATCGTCCATTACCTCGAAGCTGGGCAAACGTTCTGCAATACGCTGGCGACCCCACAAAATGCCACCCACGATCAACCCAGAAACGATGAGGTACCCCAACCAGTAGCTACCGCCTGCTTCAAGTGTGGTTTTACGAAAGACCAAGGGCATGAAGCACAGCACCACACCCAACATCAACAACGGTGTGAGTTTGTACCAGCGCGTTTCCGTTGCCTGTTGTTTGATCAAATAACCGAAGGCAATCATCGCGGATATGGCAAATGCGCCGTAGCCCACAAAGTTGGCAGGAACGTGAATTTTCATCCACCAGCTTTTCAGCGCTGGAACCAGCGGTTGAATCTCATGCGCACCGCGCACCAAGGTGTACCACAGCAAAAAGCCAACGGCCGCGCTGACCACCAACATCACAAACGCACCCATAGCACGGGTTTTGTACTGCGCTTCAAAATACAAATACATCGCAGCCGTGAGCCAGCTGAACAGCACGAACACTTCGTACAGATTACTGACAGGGATGTGACCAATATCAGCGCCCAACAAATAGCTTTCGTACCAGCGCACCATGGTGCCAATCAGCGCCATGGTCACCGCCGCCCAAGCCAAGCGTGAGCCAATCAACTCCATAGCAGCGCTTTGCTTGGTTGCGGCCACGCCAATCCAATAAAAAATCGTGCTCATGAAAAACAGCACGCTCATCCACAAAATAGCGGATTGGCTCGATAAAAAGTACTTGAGCCAAAACACAGATTCAGCTCTGGCTAGTGTTGCACCACCCAATTCAGCAGGTGCTTGGTACGACCAAATACCCAAGAGCGAAAAGGCCGTCACCGTCACCATCAAAACTTGTAAGGAACGCCAAAACCAGCCTAGCCAAATGGTGAACGGTATGGCAGTTAGCAAAATGCCTTTTTCGTAGACATCCATATAAACACCGTAACGTGTAAAAGCAAAGATTCCGCCTGCAATTACCAGCGCCGCGAACAGCCAATCCCACCGATGACGTTGCGCAAAATAGCCTTCGTCCAAACTCAAGCTAGGTGTTTTTATCGTCGTTGTATTCATCAAGACTCCCTTGAAATTTGTCGTACGTTCGGTTGTACACCAATCAATTTTTCTGTCAAATGACCGAACTCATTGTCACCATCCATGGTTTTGCGGTTGGTGGACAAGGCCATGCTGGCTTGCGTTTGCTGACCATTAGGCGTTAACCACACCCAAACGCGGCGCTCACGAATATAAAGCATCGCAAACACACCCAAAATAAGGAAAAAACAACCTAAATAAACGATATTCTTACCCGGTGCTCGAGCGACTTGAAAAACGCTGGCCTGCACTTGGGTAAAGTCTTTCAACATGAAGGCCATGGGCGCAGGGTAAATTGTGGCATCGCTGAGCGACAACACAGATTGCATCATGTAAGCCTGCGTTTTTTCATCCAGCTCTAAAGGCTTCAAACCAGCTTCAGAACGCGTGATTTGCACCAACTCAAGCAATGTACCGTTCAAGATGCGAATCAACACCTCGCCGGCTTTGTCACGCTCAGCTTCTGGAACGTTTTTTTCAATAAAATCAGCCACCGCTTGTAAACCTGCAATTGCCGGCGCAGTCACAGTGGGCGGTACAACCGCCGAACCAACCAGGGCTTCTGAATTGACTGTGCCTGCAAACAAACTCATGGCTTTAGAAGCAGACAATGCCAATTGCTGCGCCATTTGCGGGCGATCTGGCCCAGCAGCTTTTTGCGAATATTTGGCGACGGCCATGTCGCGCTTGAAAGGATCAAGCAAAGCAGCACGCAAACGCAAAAACTCATCCATGCCGCCTTTGTCATCGGCAGGGATGCGCAAGTATCGAAACCCATCCACTGGATTTTCACGCATACCTAGCAAAAATACGGGTAAATCAGTGTCGGCGTCGCCCATCTTGACGGGCAGCATGTAATTGTGAAATTCTTTGGCTTGGCCGGATGCATCGCGTAATTTGTAGGTGATGCTTGGACCCACGTTCCGCAATTCTTTGTTGATTTTGGTTTTATTGGCTGCGCCTAGCTTGGAGTCAATAGATGCGCGCAAATCGACTTTTCGCACGTCTACTGCAGAGCCGTTTTGTCCAGCACCCTCTTTGCCAAAATTCTCCACATTCAAAACACGCAGTGCTGCAAATTCTAAAGTTAGCTTGTCGTTTTTGCCACTCAGCAATTGGGTTGAGTTACCAATGACACCCTCTACTTCAAAAGGTTTCGCATTATTTGAAAGCGGTACCGATTTGAGTTTGACTGTGGAGCCACCGTCATCAAAACTCGATTGGTAAATCTCAACACCTTTGTAGTTGACAGGGTGATTGACTTCTACGCGGGCTGACTTTTTTTCGCCGGTTTCTTTGTCATGAATCACAATATCGCTGGCAAACAACTTGGGCATGCCCGTAGAATAATGCTCCACCACAAATTTTTTGAGTTCAATCGAAAAAGGTAAATCTTGAATCAGTACACCACTGCCTTGGTTCAGAATAGCGGTACTTGATCGGGCACCCTCGGCAACCAAAATATTTGCGCGAAATGTGGGGTTGCTGGTGCCCAGGCGGTGCTCCGGCTTCACATCTGAAATCAAACCACCGCCACTGTACGCTGATTTGCCGCTCCACAGCATTTGCGCTTTCACGATCAAATCACCATCCAAGAGTCCGCCAATACAAACCAGCACAATAGCGCTGTGCGCTGCAATATAGCCGAGCTTATTCACGCGGCCAGCTTTGGCCGCCACCATCCAGCCATTGTTGCGCTCTTGAAGTTTTACTTTCCAACCGCCGTTCGTGAGCATCTGACCAATGCGTTGTGCGGCTTCGTTTGGAGTCTCACTCAATGTCGACTGTGCCGTATGACCAAATGCCTTGAGACTTTGCTCGCGGATACCTTCTTTATAAACCTTCCAATCGGTCATGATTTTGGGGATATTGCGCGATACACACAAGCTGGTGCTGATGACCAAAAAAGCCAAAATCAGCATGAACCACCACGCGCTGTAAACCGAAGTCAAACTAGCAGAGCCGAATACTTGTGCCCAAAACGGTCCGAATTGGTTGATGTAATTGTTGATTGGCTCGTTTTGCTTCAGAACGGTACCGATGATGGAAGCAATACAAATCACGGTCAACAGTGAAATTGAAAACCGCATAGAAGACAGCAACTCCACAGCCATGCGTAGCGCATGTGAGCCTTTTTTTAAGCGTAAGCCGTGTGTTGAAACTGTCATTTAAGTATCGAAGTATTTTGAATGATTTAAATCAATAAGGGCGAGCCACCTTGAGATAACCCGCCCTTTGAAAGGATAAAAAAGATATAGATTAGGTAAAAATCGCTACGATAAGTTCCGTAAATTGTTCTGTCGATTAGTGACGAAATTTATGATCCCGACATTTTAATCAACGCAATCCTGCAATGTAGTCAGACACGGCTTTGATTTCTCGGTCATTCAATTTGGCTGACACTTGCGTCATTTGCAAGTTATTTTTACGAACGCCATCTCTAAATGCTGTCAACTGGGCACCGGTGTACTCAGCATGTTGCCCACTCAAACGCGGGTATTGCGCGGGTAAGCCTGCTCCAGACGGGCTGTGGCAACTGGCACATGCAGGGATTTGACGGTCGCTGATGCCACCACGGTAAATTTTTTCACCCAAGGCGACCAATTCTTTGTCTTTTGCGAAACCAGGCTTGACGTTTTTGGAAGCCGCCCAGTAAGCAATATTTCGCATGTCATCGTCACTCAAGGTACTAGCAAAACCTTTCATAACCGCATTGTTGCGCTTGCCAGATTTAAATTCTTGCAATTGTTTGAGCAAATACTCAGGATGCTGTTGCGCCAATTTAGGATTGACTGGGGCACCGGAATTGCCATCTACGCCGTGGCAAGCCAGGCAAACTGCTTCGTAACTAGCCGCGCCTTTAACGAGATCAGGCTTGCTTACTTTGACTTCAGCCTTTGCCTCTGCTTTTGCTGCAGGCTTTGCAGCATCGGTGGCTGCAAAACTAGTCGGCGTCGAGAAAGCCACTATTGCGGCCGTTAAATAAGGGGTAAAAGTAGAAATAGAAATAGAAAGCTTCATATCAAGTATCAAAGTAGTCAAAATAACGGGGATTTAAAATACGCATAACTACATGATTCTACAATGAGCCAGCCCTCTTGCTTCCTATGACTTCAAAACTAAGGTTTTAGATTTTGGTGCCGCTCACCAAAACACGTCCATCCAAATGTGCTTTGAACTTCTCTGGTGGTAGATAGCCAATCACGCGTGCTGTCGCCATTTCATTGCCTTGCGGGTCAAAAGTCAGCAATGCAGGTGGACCAAACACTTTGAATTGCTTCATCAATTGCTGATCGGCGGCTGAATTTTTTGTCACGTCAATCTGTAACATTTTTACATTTGCCAGTCTTTTTTGCACGTCAGGGTCAGAAAACGTGAATTTCTCCATTTCGATGCAAGAGGTACACCAATCAGCGTAAAAGTCTAACATCACCATTTGTTTTGAGCCTTGCAGTTTTTGCTGCAATTCCGCCAATGTAGAAATGCGCTCAAAAGTTATGTGCGATTTGGCACCGCTGTCAGCAATACTGTTGGCATCACCACTTCGCTTAACCGCAGCCAGTGGCTCCAACGGACGTAGGACGTCTTTGGCCCCCAAGCCAGCGCCTAGAAGTTCCATCACGCCAAAGACCATCAGCATCACACTCAAAACTTTACCGAATCGCATGGCAACACTGGCATTCGCACCCAGACCATCAAATACTTTGAGGAAAATGGCGCAAGTAATGAGCCATGCACCCCATAAAGCCATCCAAGCGGACTGTGGCAGGACCGATTGCAGCATCCAAATAGCAGTGGCCATCAACATCAAGCCGAAAAAATACTTCACACCAGTCATCCAAGCACCCGCTTTGGGCAAGAGTGCGCCCGCGGAAGCGCCCGTTAACAGCAGTGGCACGCTCATGCCCACAGCCATAGAAAATAAAGCCAAACCACCCAAAACAACGTCGCGCGATTGGCTGATATAAATCAAAGCACCTGCCAAAGGACCAGCCACGCAAGGCCCAACGATCAAGGCAGACAACGCGCCCATGATAAATACCGACACAAAACGACCGCCTTGCATGTTCATGCTTGAATTGCTCAAACGATTTTGAATAAAACCAGGTAATTGCAATTGGTACACGTCGAACATTGAAAGCGACAACAAAAACAGCATCGAAGCAAAGAAAATCAGCACTGCCGGCTTTTGCAAAGCAGCAGCTAAACCCTCTCCGGCCAAGCCAGCAGCCACACCTAAGCTGGTGTAAACCAAGATCATGCCTAGTGAATAAGCGACGGCTAATAGGAAACCTTTTTTAGGCTTACCGTCATCACTACCCCCCACAATGATGCTAGACAAGATGGGCACCATTGGTAGTACGCAAGGTGTGAATGCCAATAGCAATCCAAAACCTAAAAAACTCAACGCAATGCCAATCAGACTACCAGACTGCAATGTAGATTGCGCGAGTGATACTTCGTCAACAGGTAAATTGACTTTGCTTTTTTCAACCGCTGCAGCACTGAGCGTTCCAGCAGCTGCCGAACTAATCACCGAAGCCGAGTTCACGGCTGCAGGGGTCGTCGCCACATCAGCGATGGGCGTCAATTTGCCGCCAGTGATTTGAAAAATTTTGTCAATCGGTGAGTAACACAATCCTTCATCTGAACAACCCTGGTATTGAAGCTTCAATACCGCGTTTTGAGCTATCAATTCTTTGGGAATTGAAACAGACAATTTATCGTGATACACCTCAACATCTTTGTTGAAGTTTTTATCGAATTTTTTATAGGCAGTAGGCAAATTCAACTTACCAACAATGTCTGTCTCACCGACAACCACATGCAGTTTCTCTTTGTAGAAGTTATAGCCTGGCGCAATCACCCAATCAAGTTGCACAGATTGATCACTGTTCACTTGCGATTTGTGTTGGAAGGCAACATCTGGCTCTAAAAATTCGCCCGCATTCGCAATTTGACCTACCCCTCCCATGCTGGCTAACAGCAAACTGAGGATGACTAGGATATGTCGAAAAATCATTTTACTCATCGTTAAGTACCTAAAAAATTATTCATAAAGCTTGATCACCTTGGAATACTTCTCCCGCATGATCAACCGCTAAAAATGCAAAGCCAGAGTTTTGCAAATATTTCAAACCTCGTTCTTGCAACAACAATGCTATTGTTGTTGTAGCACCTGCAACACTGGCTAATGACGCTAAAACCGTTACACTGCGCCAATAGGAGACTGGCATGCCTGTTTTTGGATTCAAAATATGACAATACCGCTTATCGTCTATTTCAAAAAATCTTTCATAATCACCACTCGTCGCCAAAGCGCCTTGGCTCAGACTCAGTGTTGCAAAGCATTGATCGAGTTGTCGTGGGTCTTGTATGCCAATTTGCCAAGGTTGACCATCAGGTTTGGTTCCCAGCGCCCTCACATCACCGCCGAAATTAATCAGCGCACTGGTCACGCCGTTTTCTAAAAAAATAGTTGCCACCCTGTCAACGGCATACTCCTTCCCAAAACCGCCCAAATCAATCTGCATACCAGCTTTTTTGAGTCTGACTTGGTTACCTTTTCGTTCAAATTTTGACCACCCAATCAGCCCCAAAATTTGTTTCAAGTCATCCTCAAGTGGTATCTTGTTTTTACCAAAATCCCAAACTCGCCGCAGCACACCAGAAGTGATGTCAAACAAACCACCGCTATGCGCATGCAGCGCATTTGCGTAATCGAACAAACCAATAGTTTCATCATCACAAGTCACCCAACCTAAACCGGCTTGGGCATTGATTTTTCCAACGATGCTGCTGTCTATATACCTCGAATATTTGGCTTCAATTCTTCTAACTTCAGCTTCTGCAAGTTCGAAAATACAATTTGGGCTTTCTGCAGCTACAACATCAATGTCACAAACACCGCCCAATGCATTAAAACCAAACTGATACGCGTGTAACTCCACGTCTATGCATTGATTAATTTTTAAAGTACTGATTAAAATTTTCTAGAATACCCAAGCTGTACGATGGTTGCTTTTAGAGGATCCAAACCCGTGCTTTTTTTCGAACCCAAGTACAGTCCAGTTCGCTGCACATAAGATTCAATCTTCAAATCTATAGTCGATTCAGCATCAATCTCTTTACTGATTTTGATACCAGCAGTTACCGAGCCCATATTTGCCAAGCGCTGGTCTGCGGTGTAGTAGCCGTCAGTCGTTCGACCATTTGGAAATGGTGGATCGTAATAAAAATCTGCCTTGCTTTGCGTTGAATACCTAAGACCTGGCGTAATAGTCCATCCGCCAGGCAAAGTTTTGACCACTTCCAAACCAAAGGTATGTGCCTGCACGCCAAACGAGTCGTTATAGAAACGGTATTGCAATCGGGTAGTCGCACTTTGGTCTTTGAAATGGTGGTTCCAGCGCGCCAACAAAATGCCGGCATTGCGATTTCTGGGGCGTTTGTCAAACGTTTTATATGGATCTGAGTAGTAGCCTGCACCCTCAGAATAAGTTGCAGTTAGCTGCGCAATATCTAGGGGCGTTAGCACTTGCGTCACGCCAACTTGAAGCTCTAATCCGCGTTTCTTTTCATTAACAACTACTTGATTGACAGGATTTATTTTGTCTTGGGTATATCCAATACCGCCCGACCATGTGGTGTTTTTATCGTCAGACCAAGTAGTTCCAGATAAGGAAATAGCCGTTGATTTGTAGTCGTTTTCACTGGAGTAGGCAACGCCTACGGCAGCCGTACCTTTGTCAAAATAGCGTTTCACTTTCACATCAGCAGCAGTGCGTTTGTCCGACATCTTTGACGCCGCCGTGGTGTGGTAGCGTGGTGAGGCACCAGATACATTGTCGTACGTCAGAGAGCCCTCAACCAGCCATTTATCGGCAATAGGCTTGGAAAAATAGATCGATGGCGACGAGACTGATGATTTATTTTGTCCCTCATCATTGGGCTGTTTTTGATGGTAAGCCAAAAGCTTTGCGCTTATCGTTCCAGTCGTCGGTATTGTCTCAGCGTATGCAACAGGAACAATCCCCGGCAATGCGCAAGCTGCCAGTAATAGTGCGGTGCTGCTTTTGTATTTTGTCAGTTCTTTGCTCATTCCATGTTCTCCGTTTTTATTTTTTTTCTATTTTCTATTCTCTATTTTTTCTCAATTACAACCACATCCTCCACCGCCAACGCCTGATCCTCCTGACGCTGCCTCGCGGCTAAAATAAATATGGTCTGCAAATTTAGCATCCAAAATATCAGCCTCAAAGATCATGGCTGGTTTCGCTAGATGTTCTTTTTCCCACGCACTGACTGGCGTTACAGAACTGCAACCTGAAACCAGCAATGTAATTGCGCAGAAGATGACTGCTATAGACAAATGCCTCATGGACTGACTCCTTATTTGGCGGACAGCGCTTGTGAAATTGCTTGTTCTAATTGCGCTTTTTCAGAATCTTTAAACCCTGTGTGTTGCATGATAACTTTACCGTTGCCGTCTAGCAATACGCTACTTGGCATGCCTTTGATACCGTATTGTTTAGGCGTCACGCCTTTTTCATCAAATGCGACCGTGAATTTGGCCGGAACTTCAGTTAAAAATGTCTTTGCATCAGCCATTTTCGTATCTACGCTGATACCCACGATTTGGAATCCTTTGGCGCCATATTTGGCTTGCATCTCGTTTAACCAAGGAAAGGACTGTTTACATGGTCCACACCACGATGCCCAAAAGTCAACATAAACCACTTTGCCTTTAAAGCTAGATAAATTCACGGTGCCACTGGCGCCTGGCAATTCAAAAGCGGGCCCCACCTCGCCCACGGCCAAAGCCATGCTTGGCATCGAGAAAACGGCCAGTGCACATGCCAATATTGAACTGATAATAAATTTCATAGTCTTCCTAAAAGTTGTAGCCGTCCAAAGAAACAATAATTTTGAATTAATAAGCACCAGGGTTGGCCGCGTATGTGGCAATTTGACTTGCTTCAGTAGCACCAATTGAGCCACTCAGGAAACCCATGCCGCCGGTATTGTTTCTGATTGCTGATAGCGTGTTCGATGCGCTTGAGCCTTTGCCAGTGCTTCCGCCATGACATGATTGGCAATTGTTAGCCCATAAAGTTTTACCGATACTGCCTGCGGAGGGCGTAGGAGTTGGTGCTGGCGGAGGCGGCGTAGGTGTTGGCGTTGGATTCGGGGTCGGGGTTGGCGAAGGCGTTGGATTAGGTGTCGGTGTCGGATTAGGAGACGGTGTAGTTCCGCCCGATGGGGTCGGCGTCGGAGTTGCTCCTCCTGATGGCACCGGGGTCGGCGTTGTCCCGCTAGAAGTCGTACCGGGAGTAAGTGTTGGCGTAGGAGTCGACCCACTATTGGCATCTGTGGCAGCCGCTGTGGTCGTAGGCTCCTCAGTAGGGAAGATAACGCCTCCGCCGCAGCCACCAAGTATCATGGTCGAAGCTAGTAAGGCAAGCAATAAGCCGCTGGCTTGACGCGTTTTTTTAGTTCTGACAACAATCATTCGAAAACTCCTACGAAACAGTTAAATTTTTAAATCAACGTAATACAGGCTAATAAAACAAACAACACAGTAGTAATTAATATATAAATAAATAACTGAAGCTAATTATTTAAATCTTTTACTTCGCGCTTGAAGACAGCCGCTTCAAAGTGCGGTTTGAAGTTGGGGTGAAGTCTAGTCAGCATTTCTAATTTAATGATTAAATGACTTTATTGAATATGTAAAAGCAAGTTACTCTAGTTACATTGCTCCATTTTTTATAGCATTTAGATATTTTCGTATGTTCAATTGCTTTCTCCTGCTAACCGCACCTCAAAACGCTTCCCCTCCCCCTTGTTACAAATAGTCGTAAAAACCGCTTTATAAACAAGGTCTTACAACTTTGGCTTTTTCTCAAACAATTGTTTATCGTCTATGAAAGCCTTTTTTCAGACAAAAGCAGCTTCCCATCGTTGATAAACTCACTCATTCGCTTCAAAAAACGCCATATGGCCAAATTGATAGCCGTGGCGTGCGTCAAATAGCCCAATTTTGTGTTGTCTTTTATGCTATTTCTAATGGCAACCAAGTTTTAATCGTCTCTTTTTCTTTATCAGCGACTCAAGTCATCGATTTTTTTGCTCTGAACAGCTAATTTTTACTTCTTTGTGAGTGTGAATATAAATACTTACATGTACAAATAGCCATTTATAAATTACTAAATGTGCATATAAACAACATTAATTACGTATCAATATGTTTTTATATTACAAAAATACTTACTGTTATGCCTTAATTTACTACTTTAATAGTATTAATTAACATACTGCAACAATACGGCTTAGTTAGATTTTTTACTATTTTTATAAGTTTTTAGTAGCTCCCAACGACTTATTCACGCTTCTTTGAGCGCCAGAAGCTTGTAGATTTTGCGGGCAGTGTCTTCGTTCTGAGTTCTAATAGAGCCCTATGTCAACCACGCCTTCTTTACCAGCAGAAACCGCTGCCGCTCACAAAATCGCCATGGGCTGGATGCACACGGCCAAATTTTTGACCACCGCGCCTTCGCTAGACTTTTTACCAGCGCTGAATTTGCCCGAATTTGCCTTTGTTGGGCGCTCTAATGCGGGCAAATCGACCTGTATCAACACCCTAACGCAGCAGCACCGACTGGCTTTTGCCTCCAAAAAGCCGGGGCGCACGCAAAGCATCAACCTCTTTTCTTTAGGGAAGCAGGGTGTAACAGACGCCATATTGGCCGATTTGCCAGGCTACGGCTACGCGGCTGTGCCTAAAGCCGACAAGCTGCGCTGGCAGCGCGTGATGGCAAACTACCTCATTACCCGCGAAAACCTCAAAGCCATCGTGCTGATGTGCGACCCGCGCCACGGCATCACCGAATTGGACGAGATTTTGCTAGAAGTGATTCGCCCGCGCATCGAAGAAGGACTCAAGTTCTTGGTCGTTTTGACCAAATCTGACAAACTCAACAAAACCGAGGCGGCCAAAGCACTCTCGATCATGAAAATTCAAGCCGGTGGCGGCGAAGTGCGTTTGTTTTCCGCTTTGAAGAAAAAAGGTGTCGACGATGTCGCGCATTTGCTATGGCAATGGGCGCATGAAGATCAAAATCCCTCACTAGGATCGAAAAAAAATGATCGAGTTATTCCAACAACCCCTCCCGCATAACATCACCCTGAGCTGCCGCGCCACTGGCGCGCGCGGTCGCCCCGTTTTGATGTTTCTGCACGGTTTCCCCGAAGCCGCTTTTGTGTATGACGAGCTGTTGGAGCACTTCTCTAAACCCGAAAATGGTAGCTACCGCTGTGTAGCTCCCAATCTGCGAGGTTTCGAGAAATCAAGCGCTCCAGCCGAAGTGAGTGCTTACCGACCTAAATTTTTGGTGCAAGACATTGCAGCGTTAATAGCGATTGAAACGACCGATTCCGGTGGCAAACTGGCTTGCTTGGTTGCGCACGACTGGGGCGGAGCCGTCGCTTGGAATTTAGCCAACCAAATGCCGCATTTGGCGGACAAATTGGCCATCATCAACTCCCCGCACCCCGGCACTTTCGCCCGCGAGCTGGCCCGCAACCCCAAGCAGCAAGCCGCCAGTGCCTACATGAACTTTTTGACACGGCCAGACGCCGAAACCCTGTTGGCGCAAGACGATTTCAAGCGTCTTTTTGCAATGTTCCGCATCGAAGCGCCGCAAAACGGAGCGAGTAGCTGGCTGACTGAGGAAGTGAAAGACGCATACCGCCAAGTTTGGCAAGCAGGATTAACGGGCGGCTGCAACCTCTACCGCGTCACCCCTTTGCGCCCGCCTACACAGGCAGACCCAGGCGCAGCAGCGCTGGCTTTGCCCATGTCCATGCTCAGCATTGATTTGCCAACTTTGGTGGTTTGGGGCATGAAAGACATTGCGCTGCCGCCAGAGTTGATTGACGGCTTAGATGCGTACATTAAAAATCTGACCTTGATACCCGTTGAGGATGCCACGCATTGGATTATTCATGAGCAGCCGCAGCTGGTGGCTGGGTATTTAAAAGCGTTCTTATCTTAACTAAGTTTAAC
>JANPLX010000056.1:0-51645 GCA_031422495.1 Polaromonas sp.
CCCATGCCAGCACTCAACGTGCTGCCGGTGCCTGCTCTGTCTTCCACTGGTGTGTCAAGTTTGACACCAGTTGAGCAGCCGACCAATGTTGCAAATGCTGTTGCCGCAGTTGCCATGATAAGAAATGATTTAAATTGTTGCTTCATGTTGTACCTTCTAAAATAGTTATACCGAATCTGATCTTGAATCTTTACTAAAAACGCGACGAATCAACGCCACGCATGAAAATGTTGTCTTTAATTGCCAAGTGGTCCCCAGGCTGGTTCACGAACATCACCAGGCACGCCGCCTAGCTTGGCTTTAATACGGCCATCGACTGTGGTCGTCATCAGGGCTTCTTTGCCTTGAAATTTAGTCGCATACACAATTAGTTTGCTGTTGGCTGCAAAGCTAGGTTTCTCGTCAGCAGCGGTATCCGTGACAGCATTAGCCGTGCCGCTTGCCAAATCCATCACATATAACTTGTAGCCACTGCCTACCCGAGAAATATACGCCAACCAGCGGCCATCCGGGCTTAAGCTGGGTGAAATGTTGTAATTTCCTGAAAAAGTCACCCGTGCAGAGCTTCCACCAGCTGCACCCATTCGGTAAATTTGTGGTGAACCACCTCGGTCGCTCACAAAATAAATACTTTTGCCATCAGCTGAATAAGTCGCCTCAGTTTCGATACCTTCGGAGCGAGACAAACGCGTAGGCTCACCGCCAGAAGTACTCAAGGTATAAACTTGGGCATTACCATCTCGCGACAAAGTAAGCGCCAAGGTACGACCATCTGGCGACCAGCTAGGTGCACTGTTAGAGCCCTTAAAACTAGCTAACAAGCGGCGCTTGCCCGTAGCAACCTCATGCACCCAAATTTCAGGTTTACGCCCCTCAAACGATACATAGGCTAGCTGCGAGCCATTCGGCGACCAAGAAGGTGAAATGATGGGTTCAGCACTTGCCAAAGCAGTGATCGCGTTTTCACCATCAGCATCTGCCACCCACAATGTGTGTCTAGTGCCAGCTTTGGTGATAAAAGCAATTTTCGTAGAAAAAATACCTTTTTCACCGGTGAGTTTTTCGTATATGTAGTCAGACACTTTGTGTGCAGCCAAGCGCAAATTTGGCGCTGTCACCACATGACTGGCACCACCTAAATTAGCGCCTTTAACCACATCCCACAAACGAAAGCGCACATCAAATCGGCCATCAGCCAATCGTGTCACACTGCCAGCGGCCATAGCGTCTGCAGCTTTTTGTCGGAAGGCAGACATATCTGGCTGGGTATTTTCGTCCATGACGTCATTGCCTGGGTCAATCATTCTGAATTGACCGCTTCTGGATAAATCAGCAGAAACGATGGCGCTGATCTTTTGACTGCTGACAGCTTCGCCTTTAAAAGCAACGATTGTCACTGGAACTTGCGTTAAACCCACACCTGACACATCCACTCGAAATTGAGCCTGTACGGGTAACGTACTGAGGGTGAAAAAAGCGAGTGCAGCAAAGCAAGAAAAGAAGTAGCTATAAATGTAGGAAATACAAGAAAAGCTGGGAAAGTAATTTTTCGTCATTTATTTTTCAAATTTAAACAATACAAAGTGAAGTACTTGCCAAACGCAGACTGCGCCTGCATAGTACACACGGCAAATCCTAATGCACCATCTAAAAACCCCAATCGAAAGATATAACTCCTTACAAATGCCACCACGCCTGATAGGGCTGCACGCACCATACTAGTCTTCTTGCCTTCTGCAAACTTCTGCTGCGCCCACGCTTGGCTGTAGTGATCCAGCTTGCGCCAATAACTAGCTGGCGTAGGGTAGCTGAAATGTAGCATTGGAGTCGTCAGTTTGCCACAGGTTCCCTGCGATTGCACGATTCGTTCGTGTACCAAATCGTTACTGAATCTAGCGCTACCGCGTTTGAATAAACGCAGCACCAAATCTGGCGTCCATCCGCAGTGGCGTATCCATTGACCGCAAAATTGCGTCAAACGTGGAATTTCATACGCAGTAAATTGGTTACTTTTGCTATCATTTTTGATGTCAAAGTTAGCTTCAAAATGTATAGCAACCTTGATTTGCTCAGCCAATTCAATGGTAACGCGCTCATCCGCATCGATAGAAAACACCCAATTGCCTGTAGCCAAATCCAAAGCGCGGTTTTTTTGTATGCCGAAACCTGGCCAATCCGTTGTTTGCAGCACTTGCGCACCGACGGATTTAGCCAATTCAACCGTGTTGTCAGTGCTGCCGCTGTCCACCACCACGATTTGGTCGGCAAAGTTGACACTCGCCAAGCAATCCAAAATATTGGCAGATTCGTTGTTGGTGATGACGATGACGGATAAGCTTGGCTTAGTTTTCATATTGTTGATTTTTATAGCCTGCAAACAATATTCCCAATCCTATGCAGTAAAAATGCCCGGTTGCGCTATCAAACAGTGTTGAATTAAAAAAACAACTCACGATAAATGCTATCAACAGCGATTGTGCAGCAATTCGCTCATTATTAGGCAATTCTTTGCTAGCAAATATGCAGCGAGCCAGCCAAGTTAGAAAAAGTGCCAATCCGATCAAACCTAGCTGCGACGCCATCAACAAATACTCTTGATGCGGGTTGCCGCCCAAAGGTGAAATTTTCGGCGTATTGGGGGTACTGACCACGTATTTGCGGTATTCATCAGCCCAAGAGCCCATGCCAGTGCCTAGAATCGGGTTGTGTTTCACAATATCTGCTGTAGTTCGCCAAAAACCAATGCGCAGACCGGAAGATGAAATCGTCTCTGTCGTTTGACCGATACGAGAATCCGCAATCACCTCATTCACGCGGTTCTGCACCTTTGTGCTGGATAGACCTACACTTGCTGCAACTATGAGTATTGCGGCCATTGCCAACCATTTTTGCTTGCTTTTGAGCTGCGACAGCACAAACAATATCAACAGCGCTGTCAGCGTCACATAAGTTGTTCTACCCTGCTGCGCAAGCACCACGAAAGCTACCGTTAATAGGGCGATCATGGCACCCAAAACTTTTTCAATCGCTGTTCTTGCGCGCATCATCCATGCCAAACCTAGCGTTAACGCCGGAATCAACACAAAACCCAATGAAATATACGAATACGTGGACAACGGCAGGGCTGGGTGTACGCCCATCTGGCCGTCGCCAATTGGGTCGGGCAAGAGACGAATCAGCGAGTACAACATCAGCACTACTGCGGCGGCCAGCCACGCTTTTATCGCTCTGTCCCGCCATACGGCATCGGAAAATAACATCACCATCAGCGGCACATACAGCAACTTGCGGTATTTCCAAATACCGACAAACGTGTTTTGTATCGACGCATGTGACCACAGCAAACTCAGCACCATCCAAGCCATCAGCAGCAAAGCGCCGGATACAGCTGGGTTTCTCAGGTCAACACGCCAAGTTAGGGCAGGCTTTGCACCTGAAATCAGCCAAAACAGCAAAGCCAAACCCACAAAAAGATTCGTCAAGGGCAGTGACAACATGGTACCCACCAGCGCTGCAACACCAAAAACACGGGCCCAATCCAGCAAACTAAAATTTTTCGGCCAAGCCAGTGAAAAAGCACGTTCTGTCATGCAGCGATAATACAGGCACTTTATGCAAAATCAGTACCGTTGCCAGTGACAAATTCAACCACTCATTCAGTTTCCGTGAATAAATCTTTGCGGCAGCGCTTTGCCCGCTTGATTCCCTTCTTCGGACAGCCAAAAAGCGCGTGGATCGTCGCTTTTTTAGCTGTCACTATTGCAGCCTGCACCGAACCGCTGATTCCCGCAGCGCTCAAACCCTTGCTAGACCGAGGTTTTACCAAAGGCAGGTTAGACCTTTGGATCATCCCCGTCACGCTCATTACACTCTTTGGTGTACGCGGTATCGCCGGTTTTATCGCAGAGCTAGCGGTTACGCGTGTCACATCTAAAGGTTTGATGCAGCTACGACAAGCCATGTTTAGCAAGGTGCTGGACGCCAAATTTGGCCTCTTTGCAGACCAAACCAGCAGCGAGCTGGCCAATACCGTCGTATATGAGGTCAACAACGGCTCCACCTTGTTGGTTAATTCGCTCATGGCTCTCGTTCGAGATACTGTTACCTTGATTGCACTGGTGGGCTATTTACTGTACCTCAACTGGCAACTGACCACTATTGTGGCCGTCATGCTGCCGGCCGTAGCGTACATCATGGTCAAGCTTTCGAAAAAGCTCTACAGCCTGTCCAAAGCCAGTCAAAAAGCGACCGACAATTTGGCCTACGTGGTCGAAGAAAACGTCTTAGCGCACCGCGACATTCGACTTCACGCCGCTCAGCCCGCGCAGGCGGATCGGTTTACAAGCATCAGTGACACCTTGCGCAGGTTGTCAATGAAGACCACAGCAGCCTCTGCCGCCATGAAGCCGCTGACGCAAATGATCGCCGCTATTGCTCTATCCGCTATCATTACCGTAGCGCTGGTGCAAAGCGTTGACGGTTCTACCAGTGTGGGCGAGTTCACCGCCTTTGTCACCGCGATGCTGCTGTTGATCGCACCTATCAAGCATTTGTCTGAAATTGCCAATCCTATCACCCGTGGATTGGCGTCCTTAGAACGCGGTTTTGACTTGCTAGACCTTGCTGAAAGCGAGCAATCTGGCGCTTTTAGCAAAGCGCGGGCTGATGGACACATAGAGTTCATAGATATCAGCGTCAAATACAAAGCCGGCGCTGGGTTCGCAGTCAAAAACCTCACTTTGACTATCAACCACGGCGAAACCATTGCCTTGGTAGGCGCATCTGGCTCTGGCAAAACCACCTTGGTTAATTTATTACCCCGGTTTTTAGAGCCGCATTCAGGCAATATTAGTTTGGATAATCAATTATTAAAGGATTGGGATCTAACCTCACTGCGACATCAATTTTCATTGGTCAGCCAGCATGTGGTGATGTTGAACGATACGATTGCTAATAACGTGGCGCTTGGCGTTAATATAGGTTTAAATACACATCTAGTTGACCGCACCAAAGTAACGCAATGCCTAGAAGCTGCACGCTTAGGCAGCTTTATAGCTGAATTACCTGCAGGTATTGACACGACGGTAGGCCACAACGCTGTTCAGCTCTCAGGCGGTCAGCGCCAACGCCTAGCCATCGCTCGGGCCTTGTACAAAGATGCGCCGATATTGATCTTAGACGAAGCAACTTCTGCCCTAGATGCAGAATCCGAACGCGCTGTACAAGAAGCGCTGCAAATACTAATGAAAAACCGCACCACATTGGTCATTGCGCACCGATTATCTACTGTTGAACACGCAGACAGAATCGTCGTGATGGAAGCTGGCGAGATCATAGAAATCGGCTCACATGCCAAACTGTTAGCAGACAATGGCTTTTATGCAAAGCTGTACCGACTTGGTTTGCATTCAACGTAAATTTATCTCAAATTAAATCTGGTTTAATTCTGAGTAAATTGCTACAGACTCTTGCGCCACGACAGACCAGCCTCGAATAAAAATTGGCGGCTGATCTTTTCGAATGAGTTGGCGATTAACAGCATCTGCCCATTGTCTTGCGGTCAAATCGAGTGAAAGCACTTCGCCCGCCTCTGCCGTTACCTGCGCTTTAGCGCCACAAGCGTCTGAAATAACAACTGGCACACGCGACCCCATGGCTTCCGTCACCACCATGCCATACGGTTCAGCAACAGCAGGATGCAGCAGTACATCAAAATCGGTGTACCGCGCTAAAGTACTCCAGCCCATCAATTCGAAGCCACCAGACCAGCCAACAAAAAGCTGTTTTGCGTCTGAAGTATCACTGGGCCCAAGCACAATAAACTTTAAGTTAGGGCGCGTTAGGCGCAACTCGTTAACAATTTCAACAGCAAAGGGCAACCCCTTGCGTTTCCACTCCTTTCCGACAAATCCAATGACGCCACCATCGGTCGGAACAACGCGCATTTCTCTCAATGCACTGGGCATCACGCCAGGAACAACTGGCGACGTTAACTTGCCGATGAACTCTGGGTAATAGTGGCTTAACTGCTCTTTGATGATAGGCGAATTCGGTACAATTTTGAGCGGCACTTCCAGCTCACGTCTTTCCAAAAACAGATGTGCCAGCACACGGATCGAAGCACGTTTCCACCACGGTTTGTCTCTCACATTAGCAAACGGAGGTCCATGCATCGTCGTGACATGGTGCACATTGACACGCTCATGACTGTGGACAATGACCTGGTTTTGAGGGTTGCTTTTGAACCATGCTGAAACACGATGGCTAAAAATCAAAGCCGCTATCCAACGTGGACGCTTGATAGTCTCACCCAGCTCGACAACGTGAATACCCATCGGTTTTTCACCGAAACAGCGCTCACAAACCACCGTAACAGGAATATCTATATCTCTAAGACTAAGCGTCAACTCCCATACATAACGCTCCATCCCCCCAACGGGGCCATAGCGTCGCACGATATGCAATAACTTCACGTTGAAATTTTCTTCCCGTTCATTGAACAACTGCACGCGCTTTTTTGTCTTCATATGCCGTCGCCACTTTCAACCAAAAAACTGGCAACAATGTGTTAGGTTTTACAGGTATTCGCGGCAATGTTAGCAAATTTGTAGCAGCGTGAACGCGCCCCCGCACCGTTGTGCTCGCCGTTTCATAAGTCGCTTGCTTGGCCATGACTTCATGCCGTTTGTCAAATTTGCCATAGGGATAACAAAAATGGTTCACCGGTTTGTTCAGCAACTTTTGCAAAGCGGGTTTGGAGTTCGCAATTTGCTTCCACGCCGCAGTTTCGCTGATATTGAGTAAATTGACATGGTCTAGCGTATGCGCCCCCACTTCTTGCCCACCCGCTTGCCATCGCAATAGCTGCTCAACATCCATCAGCGGTGTTTGGGCAATACCAATTTTCTCATCCCATAGATTAGTTTTGCCCAACAAACTCTCGACCACAAAACAAGTTGAGCTGAAACCGTGCTTTTGCAATACCGGCAAAGCACTCGTCAAGTTATTCAAATAGCCGTCGTCAAATGTGATGCCGACGACTTTGCCATTTTTTTCACCGCGCAAATACGGCTGTAAATCCGTCATCGACAAGCCGGTGTAGCCCAGCATTTTCAACAATCCCATTTGCCTTGCAAACGCTGCTGGAGAGACATACAAAACTCGGAATGGAGCTCCCTTTTTAGGCGTTTCTGCAATTTGGTGATATACCAAAATCGGAATTGGTAACCCGTTTGCCGTCACATTCGGCTCAAAAAGTGCTGGGGGAAGTTCATTGGATAAAGTACTATCGTTCATTGTTCAGATTGTTTACAGCAAGACCACGTCATATTGCTCTTGACCTGCCGCATTTTCGCTTTGAAGCGAAATGGGTTTGGCGATGAAATCGCTCAGTTCCGCTAAATGCTGGCTTTCTTCGTCCAAAAAAAGCTCAATCACTTTCGGTGCAGCGATGATGCGAAACTCGCGTGGATTGAACTGGCGCGATTCCCGCAAAATCTCTCGCAAAATATCATATGCAACGCTGCGTGCCGTTTTTACAATGCCTTTGCCCGCACACACAGCGCAAGGCTCGCACAGCATGTGGGCGAGCGATTCACGGGTGCGCTTGCGGGTCATTTCTACCAAACCTAGGTTTGAAAATTCGCTGCAAGCCGTTTTCACCCTATCACGCGCCAATTGTTTTTTAAACTCCGCGAGGACAGCTTCGCGGTGCTCCACTCGCGTCATGTCAATGAAATCAAGCACTACAATGCCGCCCAAATTACGCAAGCGCAGCTGCCGAGCAATCGCGCCAGCTGCTTCTAAATTGGTCTTGAAGATCGTTTCATCAAAATTACGTGCGCCCACGTAGCCGCCGGTATTGACATCCACCGTCGTCATCGCTTCGGTTTGGTCCACAATGAGGTAACCACCCGACTTCAAATCCACCCGTGTGCCCAGTGCTTTACCGATTTCGTCATCAATATTGAACAAGTCAAAAATTGGACGTTCGCCCTTGTAATGTTGCAACTTTTCAGCTGCAGCCGGCATGAATTCTTGGCTGAATGCTATCAATTTATCAAATTGCAATTGCGAATCAAGCCGAATCGATTGCGTTTGATCACTCACCAAATCGCGCATCACCCGCTGCAGCAAGTTCAAATCTTGATGGATGACTGATTTAGGCGGCAAGCGTTTGGCAGCGTCTTGAATGCGCCCCCAGGTTTTGCGCAAATAGCTGATGTCTTCGGCCAACTCTGCGTCTTTCGCTTCCTCTGCATTCGTGCGCAAAATGTAGCCGCCTATATTGCTATCCTGCGAATCTTTGGCGGCTGTGGTAGCTAACTCTTGCAGACGATTCCGCAATTGCTTGCGTTGCTCGACTGGTATTTTTTGCGATACACCAATGTGTTTGTCTTGCGGTAAAAACACCAGCAATCGACCCGACAGGCTGATCTGCGTTGAAAGCCGCGCGCCTTTGGTGCCGATAGGTTCTTTGATAACTTGTACCAGCAGGGTTTGGCCTTCAAAAACTTGCTTTTCTATAGGCGGGAGTTGCAGTGGCACATCGCTGGATTTAGTGTTCTCATCAGGCTCTGCATGGCGCAAGTTGATGCTGCTCACCAAATCCGCCACATGCAAAAATGCAGCCCGCTCCAAGCCAATGTCGATAAATGCCGACTGCATACCTGGCAGCACCCGCGCCACCTTGCCGAGGTAAACGTTGCCCACAATGCCCCGCTCCAAGCTGCGTTCGACATGCATCTCTTGCACCGCGCCGTTTTCCACGACAGCCACACGCGTTTCTTGGGGTGACCAGTTGATCAGTATTTCTTGCTGCATGTTTGAATTATGCCTTCGCTAATCTGCGTAATTCAGCAACAACCTTATTTAATAAAACCAATTTTCTGCAACAATTGCGTCGTTTCAAATAAAGGCAAACCCATGATGCCCGAATAACTGCCGCTGATCCGCTCAATCATCCCCGCTGCCATGCCCTGCACCCCGTAGCTGCCAGCTTTGCCCAGTGGCTCGCCCGTAGCGACGTAACTGGCTATCTGCTCTTTGGTCATCTTTGCAAACGTCACCTTAGATTCGCTAAGCAAATTCACACGTTTGCGTCCATGCGCTATGGCGACCGCCGTCAGCACGCGGTGCGTTTTTCCAGACAATTCCGCCAACATACGCGCCGCATCCGCCACATTCTCAGGCTTTCCATAAATCACCCGCCCCATGGCTACCGTCGTATCCGCACACAGCACGGGCGCTACAGGTAAGCCACGTTTTTTCATACGTGTTACGGCAGCATCCAGCTTTAATGCAGTTACCCGCATCACATAGGTTTTAGGCGCTTCGTTTTTAAGCGCAATCTCCAGGGTTTCAGCGTCTTCAATCGCGTTTTCAGCAGCATCCGCTATCAAAATCTGATGCGCCACGCCAATTTGATCCAGCAATTGACTTCGGCGTGGGCTTTGGGAAGCTAGGTAGATGAAGGGCGCAGTTTCAGAGATCATTATTCGCGGTGTTATTCCCTGTGGTAGGGATGATTCGCATTGATCGACCAAGCCCGGTACAGCTGCTCAATCAGCAACACCCGCGCAAAAGCGTGCGGCAGGGTTAGGTCTGAGAGACGGATGCGTTCGTGGGCAGCTTTTTTGAATTCTGGGTCTAGGCCGTCTGGGCCGCCTATGACCAAGGCGACGTCGGACGCTTCTAGCTGCCAGTTTTTGAGCTTGGCCGCCAGTGCCATGGTGGTGAGGTTGCTTCCGCGCTCGTCTAGGGCGACGATGCGTGTGCCTTTGGGGATGACGGCTTCGATGCGTTCGCGCTCGGCAGCATAGATAGTTTCTAGCGTTTTGGAACTGCGGGGTTCGGTTTTGACGGTTTTGACTTCGACTTTCAGCTCAAACGGGAAGCGTTTGGCGTAGTCGTCCCACGCGGTTTGCGCCCAGTCTGGCATACTTTTACCTACTGCTACCACTATTATTTTCATAGCAGCTTAGGCAATAAATACGCCGGCTAGAGCCATAAATGCACTAATTTTGGCAATATGAAGCGGTTTACAGAAGCAAAATCGACGATTTATGCCTTTTTAGCCGTTACTTTCTTCGCTGGTGCTTTTTTAGCAGCAACTTTGGTTGCGACCTTTGCCGGCGCTGCTGAAGTTGTTTTAACAGCGACTTTCTTAGCGGCTGCTTTCTTAGCTGCAGGCGTTTTAGAAGCAATCTTCTTAGCTGCCGCAGCTTTGGTCGATTTAATCGCCGCTTCCTTCTTGATCGCCGCTTTGGACGGGAAGGCTTCTGCCACACCGGTTTTGGCGGCGTTGGAGCGTTTGAGCGTCATTGGCTTTTCAGCTTTGTCGCCTTTGTCAATTTGAATCATGGCTTCTTGCGTCGCCGTGAGTTTCTTGGCGGGTGTCTTTTTAGCAGGCGATTTGGCGACCACTTTTTCAGAACCAAACTTCAAACGCACCGGAATATCTCCCCACAACTCTTCCAAATGGTAGTAGCTGCGAATGGCGGGTTGCATGACGTGGACAACGGCGGAGCCGCAATCCACAATGATCCACTCACCGTTGTCTTCACCCTCAACGCGGGGTTTGCCGAAACCGGCTTTGTTAACCGCATCGCGCACGCTCATGGCCAAAGCGCGGGTTTGACGGTTGGATGTGCCGGAGGCGATCATCACGCGCTCAAACAAAGCGGTTTGCTTCTCAGTGTCAAACACCACGATTTCTTGGGCTTTGACGTCTTCAAGCGCATCGACGATAACGCGCTGGAGTTTTTGGATGTCTTTTTTAGCGGCGCTGTCAGAAGTAGTTGTGGTCATGCGAGTGTTTTAAATGTAATTAACGATAAAGGCCATGTGCCTCAATATAGGCAACGACAGCAGGAGGTAACAAATGGTTGACGGGTTTTTGGTGCAAAACCAGATCTCGAACGTCCGTAGCGCTCTCAGGCATGATGGGCAATTCGATATGAATGGCGCGGCAGTTGAGGCTGTTCAAAGTAGATATATAACTTATATGACCTGTTTTATCTGATCGTTCGGCTACACATATTATAGCCAGCTTGGCAATTTCATCAAAATGGCTCCAAGTCGGCAGTGATGCGGCTTGGTCTGCGCCCATCACCAAGTAAAGCTGCGCATCAGGATTCTCGGCTTGCAGCTCGCGCAATGTGTCCAACGAATACGTCGCCCCTGTGCGTAAAACCTCACGTTGGTCAATATAAACCTTGGGAATACCGCTAAACGCTTTTTCCGCCATTTCTAGCCTATGAAACCCAATAGTCAGCTGCTGCGCTTTGTGCCATGCGTGGCCGGTGGGGATGACGTGCAAAGCATCCAAACCCAGCTGCTCAACAGCGGCCTTCGCCAATGCCACATGCGCATTGTGCGGCGGGTCAAACGCGCCACCGTACATGCCGATGCGTTTTTGGCGTGTTTTAGCGGATGAGCTCAAAGCCAATCTTTTCTCGGCAAAAAGTTGGTATATAACTTGGCTTCTGCCGACCCAACCTCAATCGGCCGCTGGTACGACCAGCTTGCCAATGGTGGCATCGACATCAAAATCGACTCGGTGCGCCCGCCCGACTGCAAGCCAAAGTGCGTACCTCGATCCCACACGAGGTTGAATTCAACATAGCGACCACGGCGGTAGAGCTGAAATTCGCGCTCGCGCTCGGTGTATGGCATGTCTTTCCTACGATTGACGATGGGCAAATAGGCGTCTAACAAGGACGAGCCGACGGATTGCATCATTGCAAAACTTTGCTCAAAACTTAGCTCAGAAAAATCATCAAAAAACACGCCACCAACGCCACGCTGCTCTTGCCGGTGCTTGAGGTAAAAATACTCATCGCACCAAGTCTTGAAACGCGGAAATTTGTCGTCACCAAATGGCGCCAATGCGGTTTTGCAAGTTTGGTGAAAATGCACGGCATCTTCTTCAAAACCGTAATACGGCGTTAAATCCATACCGCCGCCGAACCAGCAGACGGGGTCTTTTCCAGGGATAGTCGCTGCCAACATCCGCACGTTCATGTGTACAGTCGGCACATACGGGTTACGCGGATGAAAGACGAGCGACACGCCCATGGCCTCAAACGGCGCACCGGCAAGCTCTGGTCTATGCTGCGTGGCAGACGGTGGCAGCTTCGCCCCATGCACATGCGAAAAGCCGCAACCCGCACGCTCAAACACCTCGCCGCCTTCTAAGATCTGCGTGATGCCCTCGCCTTGCAAGGGCTCATCCACCGCTTTTTTCCAGCTGTCTATGATGAAGCTCTTACCGTCAATAGCCGAGATTGCAGATGTGATACTGTTTTGCAATCCCAGCAAATAGTTTTTGACTTGTTCTGTATTGTTCACGATTTCACCACCATGTCTTGTCTTGATAAATTAGGGTCTAAGATTTGAACTGGTGATGCCAGCTCGGGGTGAAACCCTTTCACGCCGGTGTACATAGACGAAATGCGAGCCATATCTGTCTCGATATTGCCAGTGAGATTGATGAAGTCAACAATCGACACTGTTTTCGTACCGTAATCAAGTTTTACAACCAACAAAGGCACATCAGCGCTCAGGGCAGTTTGATAAAAACCGCTGCGCCAACCAGGAATCAATTTACGTGTGCCTTCTGGTGCAAGGCCTAGCCAAAAATAAGTTTCAGCTGCTTTGTGTGATTCTATGAGTCGAACCGCCTCGCCCACCACGCCGCCTGCGGCCGTGCGGTTCACCGGCACACCACCAATCCAGCGCAACCAACGACCGATCAGCGGCCATCTAAAAATTTTGTCTTTGCCCCAAAAACTCACTTGAATACCCAGTGCAAATTTCACGAGGAACATCAACGGTGCATCCCAGTTGCTGGTGTGCGGATAAACAACCGCAACACCTTGCAACGCAGGCAAGCCATGGAAATTTGCTTTCCAACCCAGCAACTTCAAAAGCGATTGCGCCCAAGCACTGCCTTTGAACTGCACGGTATAGGGTTTGATGAATTCGTTCAAGAAAAATTCAAGTTTTAATGGCTTTATGGCCGATATCTTTGCGGTATTGCGCACCCGCAAATTGAACGCTTTGGACGACTTCATAAGCATGAAGTTGCGCTTTCTTGACGCTCTCAGCCAGCACTGTCACGCATAAAACACGACCGCCTGAGGTAACTGTTTGGCCATCTTTTGCAGCCGTGCCCGCATGGAAAACCACGGCATCATCGCCAACGGACGAATCCTTACCCGGCAAACCAGCAATCGCATCACCTTTACGAGGCGACATCGGGTAGCCGTGCGCTGCGACGACCACGCCCAAGGCGGTACGTCTATCCCACTCCAGTTCGATTTTATCCAATCTTCCATGAGTTCCCGGCTCGGTCGCCGCCCATAAAACTTCAAAAAAGTCAGATTTCAATCGCATCATGATGGGCTGCGTCTCGGGGTCGCCCATGCGGCAGTTGAACTCTAGGGTTTTGATCTGACCTTTGTTCGGGCCATCCGTTTCAATCATCAAACCTGCGTACAAAAATCCGGTGAATGGAATGCCGTCTTCTGCCATCCCTTTGATGGTTGGGAAAATCACCTCTCGCAAGGCGCGGTTATAGACATCAGGTGTGACGATAGGAGCTGGTGAATACGCACCCATCCCGCCCGTATTCGGTCCCATATCGCCATCCAACAAGCGCTTGTGATCTTGCGACGTGGCCATGACAGACACATTTTTGCCATCGCACATGACGATGAAGCTGGCTTCTTCCCCCGTTAAAAACTCTTCGATGACGACACGCGCCCCGCCTTCGTTATGCGCCACACCTAGGGTGTTGTCAACCAACATAAAGTCAATCGCCGCATGTGCCTCAGCAATATCCATCGCCACGACCACGCCTTTGCCAGCGGCTAGGCCATCAGCTTTCACCACAATCGGCGCGCCCAATCTGTCCACAAACGCGTGGGCTAACGCTGGGTCGGTAAAGGTGTCGTAATCTGCCGTGGGAATGCCGTGTCGGCGCATGAACGCTTTTGAAAACGCTTTGGAGCTTTCCAATTGCGCGGCAGCAGCCGTCGGGCCAAAAATGCGCATGCCTTTGCTGCGGAACAAATCAACCACACCAGCCGCTAAAGGTTGCTCAGGCCCTACCAGAGTTAACGCTATATCATTTGTAGCTGCCCAAGCAAGTAATTCGCTGGGTTCGGTGATATTGATGTTCTCCATCCGGCTATCCAAAGCCGTGCCACCGTTGCCCGGTGCAACAAAAACTTTGTGCACACGGTTAGATTGCGCCAACTTCCAAGCCAGCGCATGTTCGCGCCCGCCACCGCCGACGACCAGAACATTAACTAACGCATTTTTCTTAACCACTAAATTCATAAATTCCTATAAAAATTCTTCGCTATTCAGCTAATTACTCAAGTTATTCCGACAGCGCAGCGTTATGAAACACTTCTTGCGTATCGTCCAAATCTTCCAGCACATCCAGCAGCTTTTGCATTTTGACGGCGTCTTCACCAGTCACTTCTACCGTGTTGTCCGCACGCATGGTGATTTCAGCCACTTCGGCCTTGAAACCGGCGGCCTCCAAAGCGTTTTTCACGGCTTCAAACTCGGGATAAGCCGTTAACACCTCAATCGCGCCATCGTCGTCGGTAATCACATCTTCTGCGCCGGCTTCCAACGCCGCTTCCATGAGCTTGTCTTCGTCGGTGCCCGGTGCAAAAATCAGCTGACCGCAGTGCTTGAACTGAAATGCCACCGCGCCCTCTGCGCCCATGGTGCCACCGTAGCGGCTGAAGGCGTTGCGCACAGCGGCCACGGTGCGAAAGCGGTTGTCGGTCATGCAATCGACAATGATCGCCGCGCCGCCAATGCCATAGCCTTCGTAGCGAATTTCGATGTAATTCGCGCCTTCCAGGTTGCCAGTCGCTTTATCGATGCCTCGTTTGACGTTTTCTGCGGGCATATTGGCCGCTTTGGCCTTGTCAACTGCCAAGCGCAAGCGCGGATTGGCGCTCATATCGCCGCCACCCAAACGCGCTGCCACCATGATTTCGCGCATCACCCGCGTCCAGATACGCTGACGCTTTTCGTCTTGCCGCCCCTTACGGTGCTGAATATTTGCCCATTTACTGTGACCAGCCATGTTTTTTCTCTAATATTTACGTTTAAGCTATGCTTTGATTGTACTTTTTCAATATCGCTTTTATATTCACTTTATATCTCTATAGAGGTGTTACATGTCCGAACCCATCCTTATCGCCCAAAAAACAGCATCTGAGGGCAACATTCAGTGCTTTTTGCGCCCAGACAAAGCCAATCGCCACGGTCTAATCACCGGCGCGACCGGTACCGGCAAAACCATCACCCTGCAGACGATGGCCGAGGGTTTCTCAAAACTCGGCGTGCCAGTGTTCATGGCTGACGTCAAAGGCGATTTGTCCGGCATCTCGCAAGTAGGTGGATTTGGGGAGAAACTGGCCAAAGTCATCAAAGAACGCGGCATTCCTACACCGGACTTCAAAGCGTACCCGACGACGCTGTGGGACGTGTTTGGTGAATCAGGCCATCCTGTTCGCGCCACCATCAGTGATTTAGGCCCGCTTTTGCTCAGCCGTATGCTGAATTTGAACGAAACGCAGGCCGGCGTGCTGCAGCTGGTCTTCAAAATTGCGGACGACCAGGGCATGCTGCTCTTGGACATGAAAGACCTGCGCGCCATGTGCCAAGCCATTGGCGACAACGCGAGCGACTACACCACCTCCTACGGCAACATCAGCCCCGCCAGCATAGGCGCGATTCAGCGCGGCTTGCTGCAAACCGAGGCACAGGGTGGCGACAAGTTTTTTGGCGAGCCGATGTTGAACATTGCTGACTTCATGCAGACGGATTCCAGCGGCAAAGGCGTCATCAACATCTTGGCGGCGGACAAACTGCTCACCTCCCCCCGCTTGTACGCCACGTTTTTGCTGTGGATGCTGAGCGAGTTGTTTGAAACCCTGCCCGAAGTGGGCGATTTGGACCAACCCAAGCTGGTGTTTTTCTTCGACGAAGCGCACTTATTGTTCACCGATGCGCCAAAAGTGCTGCTGGAACGGATTGAACTGGTGGTGCGACTGGTGCGCTCCAAAGGCGTGGGCGTGTACTTTGTGACGCAAAACCCGCTGGACATCCCCGATTCCGTCCTCGCCCAGCTCGGCAACCGCGTGCAACACGCCCTGCGCGCCTACACCCCGCGCGATCAAGCCGCCGTCAAAGCAACCGCCACCACCATGCGGCAAAACCCGAAAATCGACATTGAAACCGCCATCACCGAGCTAGAAGTCGGCGAAGCCCTCGTCAGCTTCCTAGACGAAAAAGGCCGCCCCAGCGTGACCGAACGCGTCTACGTCCTCCCACCCGCCTCCAAAATCGGCCCGATCACGCCAGAGCAACGCAAAGCCCTGCAAGCCGATTCCATCGTCGCCGGTGCCTACGAGAAAACCCTAGACCGTGAATCCGCCTACGAAAAAATCAAAGGCCATGCGGCAGAACGATTAGAAGCAGGTGACGCTTCAAACAGCGCGAAAAAAGGCGCATCTACCAAAGCTGAAGAAGGTGCAAGCGGTGGCGGCATCATGGGCGGCATCAACGACGCCCTCTTCGGTAAAACCGGCCCACGCGGCGGCGTTCACGACGGCCTAGCCCAAACCATGGTCAAGTCCGCCGTGCGGACGATTGGTAGTTCCGTCGGAAGGCAGATTATTCGTGGGGTGCTGGGGGGGATTTTTGGGGGACGGCGGTGATGGTGAGCTAGCTTTTTTGATGAAAGACTAGCTCCTACAAACCAAAAATTTATTGCTTAGTAAATTTTGCAGGCCTACCATCAGCAAATTTGCCTTCTAGTGAATTATTTTCTTTGGCTTGGACTATCACAGTAAAAGCGGGGCAACCTGCTATTGTTTTGTCTGAGTCCACTTGAATTGCGATCATTGAATTTTCCAAGTTTTTCATCGTAATTGGAAAATCGCGTCCCAAGCACGGGTTTATGCGGCGTGACACTCCAACTGTATAAAACCGCCAAGTTCCAGTGTTTTCTTGAATTTTCATTTCCATCTGCAAATCGTTGCCTGTGCTTGGCGAGATCGTTGTACCATTCCAAGTTCCTGCTATTTGATTCTGCTGTGAAAAGGCAGATGAAGCTATTAACACCATTGAGGTTCCAATAAGTTTAATTTTTGTAATCATTCTGAACTCCGATTTGTAGAATTATTAACGTCGAATACACTTTTAAAGTCCACTAAATTTTACACTTAACCTTAACAAAACTTTAAAGAATATGAAAATTGTTAGGTTTGAGCTAGTTTCAATTGCTTAAACAACCAAATAATAGTGCAAAAACATGTAAAGCAATTGATAATTTGCTATATATTTCATAGCATAATAAATAATAAATACGCCGTCTAGAGCCATTTTTAATCATTTTTTTAATATTCTGAACAACTTTTACGCGATTTAACGACCCTAGCAACCGTTTGACAGAATCAGTAAATTCAAATAAACTGACTAGTCTATTAAACCAGTTCGAAACTAATCATGCAAACCATTCCAACTTCCGCCCATTCAGCAGCATGGCGGCTGCAAGACGCTAAGGCGCAGTTCAGCGCTTTGGTGGATAACGCATTGCGCGGAGTGCCGCAGCATGTCACCCGCAGGGGAAAGCAAGCTGTGGTGGTGCTGTCTGAACAAGATTTTGAAGCCTTGCAGCGCAGCGCTGCCAATGCGGCCAGCAATGCTGCAAAACCCGTCAGCTTGATAGCTCATTTGCTTGCCATACCTAAAATGTCAAAAGAGGCGCCACAAAGTATCGAAGCTGAGCGCTTGGATGTGCAACCGCGAGCTATCGACTTTTCATGATTTTGCTAGACACCGTTGTGCTGTCTGAGCTACGCAAAGCCAAACCCAATGCTGGCGTGGTGGCGTTTCTGACGACGCAAGCCAGTGAAACAACCTTTTTAAGTGCGCTGACGATTGGCGAAATTGAAGCGGGCATTGCTAAGCAACGCACCTTAGAAGAAAAAACAAACCGTGGCTTTGCCGATGAACTTGCCCAATGGCTGGTGGCAACCGAGTTGCAGTTTGCCCAAAACATCCTACCCATCACCCCGCAAATCGCCAAGCTGTGGGGCAGACTTTGCGTACAAACTGGCAACAAAGGCATCGATAATTTGATCGCTGCCACAGCGCTATGCCACAACCTAACCATGATCACTCGCAATGTGAAAGACTTTGAACTAACAGGTGTTTCGGTTGTCAATCCATTTGCCAGTGCTGATTAAGCAATTATTTGCTATATATTTCATAGCACTTTAGGCAATAAATACGCCGGCTATAGCCATTTTTAACCCATTTTTTGATGTTTTTTAACGATTTTGCATGTTTAGACCTTTGATTCCTGTTTTTGCCGCCCTTTTCTGCCTTTTCACCTCCATAGCCCAAGCCGCGCCTTTCACCCCTGCCAATGACAGCGATATCGTCGAGCGGCTACCGCTCAGCGCGACTGACCCATCCGCGCGGCGCTTGCAGTCGTTGCGCAAGCAGTTGGAGGCGAAGCCGGATGATGTGGCGCTTCGGTTGGAGATTGCGCGGCGGTATTTTGACTTGTCTATGGCGCAGGGCGACCCGCGGTATGTGGGGTATGCGTCTGCTGCGCTTGCGCCGTTGGATAAAACGCCGCCTGCGTCAAATGCTGCTCTAACCGCTTCATATTGGCAAATCAAAGGCATGCTGCAGCAATACAGCCATAACTTTGACGGTGCGTTGAGCAGTTTGGACAAAGCCAGCTTAGCCGATCCAAAATCGCCGGACCCGATGGCTTGGCGCTCAGCTATTCACATGGTGCAGGCCAATTACGCCAAGGCGCAGGCTGAATGTGACGCTCTTAAACCGCTCACAACGCCTTTGTTTGCGACTGGCTGTAGCCAATACGTGCTGGCGCATTCGGGTGGGGCGGCGGGGTTGCAGAGCGCTTTTGACACCTTGAATGCCGCTGTCAAAGCCGAACCTAATGCATCTTCAGAGCTTTTGCTATGGCAATTGACCCGTTTGGCCGAGATGGCGATTCGACTCAAGCGCTTTGACGATGCTGAGGCGTACTTTCAACGGGCTTTGAAACTCGGTGTGACGGATCAGTTTTTGCTCGGCGCGTATGCCGACTTTTTGCTGCTGCAAAAGAAGCCTGAAGCGGTGATCACCCTGCTAGCTGACTGGGAACGCTCTGACATTTTGCTGCTGCGCTTGGCGCTGGCTGGCAAAGCCACTAACCACAAAAAAGCCGCCGATTGGGCAAACAACCTGCGCGACCGCTTTGTAGAAGCCGCCAAGCGCGGCGACCGCCTGCACGAGCAAGAGGCCGCCCGCTTTGAGCTGGATATCGAAAACAACCCGAAAAAAGCCTTGGCACTTGCCACTGCCAACTACCAACATCAAAAAGAACCGCGTGACGCCGAAGTGCTGCTGCGCACCGCCCTGGCCGCCAAAGACGCCGCAGCGGCAGAACCAGCACTGACTTGGTTCAAGCAAAACAAGTATGAGGACGCACAATTAGCCGATCTTGCCGCTGGTTTGGTGAAGTTAGGTGGTTCAAAATGATGAAAATCGCTTTTAACTCGTTTTTAACCCTTAAATTCACTAAAAAATCGCTACAGCCGGCGTATTTATTGCCTAAGATGCTATCATTATTGATGGTATTTTCTGTGTTTTTTGCGGCGTTTTTTGCATCCACGAACGCCCAAGCCCACAAACCCAGCGACAGCTATTTGACGATGTCCGTACCCAAAGACGGCTCTGACGTCACCGTGCGCTGGGACATCGCCCTGCGCGATTTGGACTACGTTTTACAGCTGGATCGCGATAACGACGGCGCGCTAACTTGGGGTGAAGTCCGCGCTCGCGGTGACGACATCACCAAGTACGCGACGGCGAATTTGACGCTGTCCAGCAAAGACAAGCCCTGCACTTTGACCACCACTGCCCCCATGCAGCTGGACAAACACAGCGACGGCACCTACGCCGTGTTGAGCCTGAGCGCGGCTTGCGGCGCGGCTTTGACTGATGCCTTGCAAGTCAAATACTCGTTGCTTTTCGACGTAGACCCGTCGCACCGCGGACTTGTGCAATGGCTGCCACCAGGTTCGTCTAGCAAAGATGGCAAGGCTGAAGAGGCGCTGTCGGTGATTTTGGGCATAGAATCCGCCACGCAAAACCTGCCCTTTCAGCCGCCCAGCCAGTGGCAAAGCTTCAAACAATACGTGGTTGAAGGCGCGTTTCACATCTGGATTGGCTACGACCACATCCTCTTTTTGCTGTCCCTGCTGCTGCCAGCGGTGCTGATTTTTCGACGGAATGACACAAATACGGCCAAAAAGTTGTTTGGGAACTCGCAAATCCTGCCCGCCGAGTCCTTTTGGAACTCGTTCAAAGAAGTGCTCAAAGTCGTCACCGCCTTCACACTTGCCCACTCCATCACGCTGAGCTTGGCCGCGCTGGGCTACATCAGCCTACCGTCCCGCTGGGTCGAATCCGTCATCGCCGCCTCCATCATCGTCGCGGCTATCAGCAATCTTGTACGGGGCAATCTGGACAACAAGCGCTGGGGCAAGCCTTGGCTATTGGCATTCGCCTTCGGTTTAATTCACGGCTTCGGCTTCGCCTCCGTGCTGGCAGACCTAGGTTTGCCGAAAAACACGTTGGTCACCGCCCTGGTAGGCTTCAATGTTGGCGTAGAACTAGGGCAGTTAGCCATAGTCGCCGTCTTCCTACCCCTCGCCTTCTGGCTACGCAGCACCAAGTTTTACCAAGTTGGCGTCTTCAAATGGGGCTCAGTCCTCATCGCGCTGATGGCCTTGTATTGGTTGGTGCAGCGGGCGTTTGATTTGTGAATGAATCCACATATTTAATTGCCTAAATTGCTATATATTTCATAGCTGTTTAGGCAATAAATACGACGGCTAGAGGTGTATTTCTTGATTTTTAGTTCGAAGTGCAACACTTACAAGGGAAATAAAGGCTGAGAGTAGGTTTAGACAGCGGTTAGCCTTTTGGATTACCACATCTAAAAGGACTCCCCGATGACTTACACCCATCTCAGCCAAAGCGAACGTTACCAGATTGAGCGCTGGTTGCAACAAGGTTTGCATATTATTCAAATCTCTGGACTGCTTAATCGCGCTAAATCCACCATTTACCGTGAATTAAATCGTTTAAATGTTGCTTACAGCGCCGCAGGCGCTGTTATTCACCGACAGCAATGCGCCAGCCGTTCAGCAGCCAATGCGCCTAGCATTGATGCAGCAGCTTGGCAAGTGGTCAAACAGCGTTTGAGTCAGCGTTGGTCACCGCAGCAAATAGCGGGCAGAGCTCGCTATTTGGGGCAGCCCTGCCCCAGCTGGCAGGCCATCTATGGCTGGATTGGGCGAACCTGGCTCAAACCAGTAACACGCCCTTTGCGCCGTGGTCATAAGTCTCGCAGTCGCTTTGGCTGGGCTCACAAAGCTACACCGATTGCCAAACGCCCCAAATAAGTCGCCAGTCGCACGGTAGCAGGTCATTGGGAGATTGACAGTATGCTGGGCGCACGGGGTACGTACAAGACGCGGGTGTTGGTGGCTAATGAACGGGCCAGTCGTTACACCCGCATGTCGTTGATGGACAATGGCATAGCTAGTACTTGTGCGCTATTGGTAGAGCGTTTGTTGATCGACGACAAACGCTTGCCATTGCTCAGTGTGACTGTGGACCGGGGCAGCGAGTTCAGAGATTTGCCTGAGCTGTTGGGCTCAAGGCTGTATGTGTGTGATCCACAAAGACCGAACCAGCGTGGTACCAATGAAAATACCATTGGGTTAATCAGGCAATATATCCCCAAAGGTAAACCGATTAGTTTGATCAATACTCAAGAATTAGCTCAGATTGAGTTTGAATTGAACAACAGACCCCGTGAATGTTTGGGCTTTAAAACACCTGCTGAGGTATTATTAGAGATGAATCCGCGCTGTCGCACTTCGATTTAGAAGTCACGATTTATTGCTTAAATTGATCTAATTAAGGTTTTTTCTTCATTTCTTCTTCTTTTTTCATCATCGCGTCTTTCTTCATCATCTCATCCTTTTTCATCATCTCTTCTTTCTTCATCATTTCTTCTTTTTTCATCATTTCTTCTTTTTTCATGGCATCGCCACCAGCCATGCTGCCGCAGCCGACGAGCACGCCGGCAGAAATTGCTAATAGGGCTAAAGTTTTTACTAAATTTGAGGTCATCATCATCTCCAAACAAACATTGGGCGAGATTGCCCAACAGTGAATGGTCGATGAAAGCTGCGAGTTCTTACACTGCCGCTTTTAAAAGCGGCTAAGCCAAGCTGTCGGCGTATTCGGCCAAAGCGGCCAAAACACCATTGCCTTTGGCATCTGCAGTTTTGGAGAGCTCGTTCAACTGAGCATAAAAGGCTTCTAACGACCTTGCGCCACCCTCACCTTCTTGAAGGCGAGCAGTGCAGTGTTCGTACCAGTGCTCTTGCTCGTCGTCGTTCAAGATGTCAGGAAAGTTACGGGCTTTGTAGCGGAAGACGAGTTCTTCTAGACGTTCATCTTCAAAGCCGGTGCGGGCCTCTGCCAGTTTGTCTGGTGCAAGGCTGATGAGCTGGATCAGGCGGCGTCTGTCGTTGTTGCCGACGAAGCCGCCGTAGAGGTCGGCATCCACATCGGGCGCAGCGTCGTTTTCAGACTCTGGGCGCTTGAAAATGCCTGGCCACAGGGCGCTCATGTCGGGCAATTCTGTCGCTTTTTCGGCGTTTTGCATCTGCGTAGCGACATCTATGCCCCACTTTTGCGCCATCTCAGGTGTCAGAGTTTTCAGGCTGCTGATGACCATGGGCGATTTGTTCAAATGCACGGTTTTGATGGGCAGACGCGTCATACCGGCGGGAAGTTCGCTGGATTTGCTAAACATGCGCAGGCGGACTTCGTCGGGCGTTAACAACGCGAGTTCGCTCGGGTCATATGCCAAGTCCCAAGCGATCATTTCGTTTTTATTGGTCGGGTGCATAGCCAGTGGGAACATGATGGCGATGCAACCTTTTTCAGCGGGGAACATACCTGAAATGTGCAGGAAAGGCCGCGCGTTTTGCAGTGTCGTGGGCAAACCCAACTCGGCGGCAACGCGGTCTTTTTTGTGCAGGCTGAGGCAGAAGTCGAATAGTTTGGGATTGGTCTTTTTGATCAAACGCGCCAAATCAATCGTCGCCTGAACGTCGGACAGCGCATCGTGCGCGGCTGCGTGGGCGAGTCCGTTGGCTTTGGTGAGGTCTTCTAGCTTGAAACTGGGCTTTTGACATGGAATTGGGATAATTTCTGAGTTTAGGGGCTCATTTTGGCCTCTAGCCGGCGTATTTATTGCCTTAGATGCTATATTATTTGTAGTATTTTTAGCTTCTTTAGCAGCGATGGATGCTAATTCTTCGGGCGAAATATCCTTCAAAGGCCAGTTGATGCCGTCAGGCCGTAAGGCATAGGCCGTCCGTACCACATCCATCAAATCCCAGCGGCCACAGTTGTTTTGCCACTCGCGGGCGTAGGGGTCGCGCAGGTTACGCCAGAGCATGAAGCGGGTGAACTCGTCGTCAAAACGGATGGTGTTGTAGCCCACGCCGATGGTGCCGGGTTGGGACAAGGCAGCTTCGATCTGCGCAGCGAATTCATGCTCAGGAATGCCGCGCTCTAGGCAGACTTGCGGGGTGATGCCGGTGATGAGGCAGGACACAGGGTCGGGCAAGTAATCGGGCGCAGGCTGACAGTACAGCATGATAGGCTCGCCGATGACGTTCAAATCCGCGTCGGTGCGGATGGCAGCGAACTGCGAGGGGCGATCAACGCGGGGGTTGATGCCGAAGGTTTCGTAGTCGTGCCAGAGGAAGGTGTGTGACTGAGAAGTTGAGGCCATATTTTTATAACTGTCTATGTAAAAAAGGGCTGGGAACCGAAGTTACCAACCCTTTTAATGTACCTGACTATGGCTTATAGACAGGCGTTTTTAACCTTCCGAAACTTCCTCAGACTCAGCTTTCGCTTTGTCTTTCTTCGGCGGTTTTGGCAGCGGTGTGATATCCAAGACCACTTCGCCCGTTTCCACACCCTTCTCGTCCGTTTTCGTAGCGATATCCACCGTCAAGCGGCCACCATCTACCAGTCGACCGAACAGCAACTCGTCGGCCAAGGCGCGGCGGATCATGTCTTGGATCAGACGCTGCATTGGGCGCGCGCCCATGAGCGGGTCGAAGCCTTTTTTCGCCAAGTACTTGCGCAAGCCGTCGGTGAAAGTGACTTCGACCTTTTTCTCGGCCAGCTGGGTTTCCAGTTGCAGCAAGAACTTGTCTGCCACGCGCAGAATGACGTTTTCGTCCAAGGCTTTGAAGCTGACGGTCGCATCCAAACGGTTGCGGAACTCGGGTGTGAACAGGCGTTTGATATCGGCCATCTCGTCGCCCGCTTCGCGCGGGTTGGTGAAGCCGATGGTCGCTTTGTTCATAGTTTCCGCGCCGGCGTTGGTGGTCATGATCAAGATCACGTTGCGGAAATCGGCTTTGCGGCCGTTGTTGTCCGTCAGCGTGCCGTGGTCCATCACCTGCAGCAACACATTGAAAATGTCCGGATGGGCTTTTTCAATTTCATCGAGCAACAAAACGCAATGCGGCTTTTTGGTGACGGCTTCGGTGAGCAAACCGCCCTGGTCAAAACCGACGTAACCCGGTGGCGCACCGATCAAACGGCTGACCGCGTGGCGTTCCATGTACTCGCTCATGTCAAAGCGAATCAACTCGATGCCCATGATGTAAGCCAGCTGCTTGGCGGCTTCGGTTTTACCGACGCCGGTGGGGCCGCTGAACAGGAAAGAGCCAATCGGTTTGTCGATCTTACCCAAGCCAGAGCGCGCCATTTTGACGCTGGATGCCAGCACGTCCAAAGCTTTGTCTTGGCCGAAAACGACACTCTTCAAATCGCGCTCTAGCGTTTGCAGCTTGCTGCGGTCATCGTTCGACACATTCGCGGGCGGAATACGCGCGATTTTGGCGACGATTTCTTCGACTTCGGTTTTGCCGATGACTTTTTTGCGTTTGGATACGGGCAAGATGCGTTGCGCTGCGCCAGCTTCGTCGATCACATCGATCGCCTTGTCGGGCAACTGGCGGTCGTTGATATATTTGGCGCTGAGTTCAGCGGCGGCTTGCAAAGCTGCCAAGGCATATTTCACGCCGTGATGCTCTTCAAAGCGTGATTTCAAACCTTTGAGAATATCAATGGTTTCAGGCACTGACGGCTCGACCACATCGATTTTTTGGAAACGACGTGCCAAGGCAGCGTCTTTCTCAAAAATTGCGCGGTATTCGGTAAATGTCGTTGCACCAATGCATTTGAGCTGACCTGAGCTGAGCGCAGGCTTGAGCAAATTAGACGCATCCATGGTGCCGCCAGACGCAGCGCCTGCACCGATGATGGTGTGGATTTCGTCGATGAACAAAATACCGTTGGGTTTGTCTTTGAGTTGTTTGAGCACGCCTTTTAAGCGCTGCTCAAAATCGCCACGGTATTTGGTGCCAGCCAGCAACGCGCCCATGTCTAACGAATAGACAACGGAGTCGGCCAAAATTTCTGGCACGTCTTTTTGCGTGATGCGCCAAGCCAAACCCTCGGCAATCGCGGTTTTACCTACGCCAGCTTCGCCCACCAACAACGGGTTGTTTTTACGACGGCGGCAAAGGATTTGAATCGTGCGCTCGACTTCATAATCACGGCCAATCAACGGGTCAATCTTGCCTGAAGCAGCTAACACATTGAGGTTTTGGCAGAATTGGTCCAGCGGAGACTGCTTTTCTTGCTTTTCAGCGCCACCTTCTTCAGATTGCTCGGCAGATTCGCCAGATTTAACCGGCTCTGGCGGGTCGCTCTTTTTGATGCCATGGGCAATGAAGTTGACCACGTCTAAGCGCGTCACGCCTTGCTGGTGGAGATAGTAAACAGCGTGCGAGTCTTTTTCGCCAAAAATGGCGACCAAAACATTCGCACCAATCACTTCTTTTTTACCGCTGCCAGTGGATTGCACGTGCATGATAGCGCGCTGGATGACGCGCTGGAATCCGAGGGTTGGCTGGGTGTCAACTTCTTCAGTGCCAGCGACTTGGGGCGTGTTGTCAGCGATAAACGCATTTAGCGACTTGCGCAGCTCGTCAATATTGGCCGAGCAGGCACGCAGCACCTCAGCGCCGCTGGGGTTGTCAAGCAATGCAAGGAGCAAATGCTCGACGGTGATGAACTCATGGCGCTGCTGACGTGCTTCAACAAAGGCCATGTGCAAACTAACTTCTAACTCTTGGGCAATCATGCTGTGTCCTTTGGCCTGTTTAACTAACTTTATATCAATAAATCTAGAATTGTTTAATTCACTTCAAATTTCGCAAAATTTGTTGTTTTGCTACAGATTCACATGGGGTGTAAGAATCGTGATTCAAGAGGCTTATTTTTAAGCGCATATTCATCCAATGATTATTCAAGAGGTTCTGCTTGACACTGTAACGGGTGACCATGTTCCTTAGCTGCGCCAGCGACTTGATCAACCTTACTAGCTGCAATGTCTTTAGAAAACACGCCACATACGCCTTTACCGTCGAGGTGAATTTTGAGCATGATTTGTGTGGCTGTTTCGCGGTCTTTTTTGAAGAATTCTTGGATCACAAAGACCACAAATTCCATCGGCGTATAGTCATCGTTCAGCATCACGACTTGATACATTTGCGGTGGTTTTGTTTTTTGCGGCACGCGCTCAAGCACGACAGTGTCGCCATCGTCCCGTTTCGGGATAGCGGGCGCAGGTTGTGCTGGTTTATTAGGGTTAGCAGGAGATTTTGTAGCCATATTTCATTGTAACAAGCGGGATATAGCTTGCAAGTAGCTTGGGAATAGAACTTGGGCGTGTACCAAGGTTTAATCAGAAGTTAAACCCTATCTCGGTGCGAAATCTCGATTACCAAGGCTTTGGCAGCAATTTTTTCAACCAAACTCTCCGCTTGACTGCGGTTTTTAGCGTCTAAGTTAGCATCCCATTCGTCCAGCAAATACACAACGGCATGGGTGCGTTCGGCGATTTCTTGCAATGATCTGAGCTGGCGTTCACCGGATGAAAAGCCGCTCTTTTCTTCTTCGTAGTCTTCACTTAAATCGTCAACATCGACTTCTACAGCGACAGGTAGCGTTTTGACGACTGGTTTGTCAAAAGCAAACGACAAGCTGTCTGCTGTAGGCCAGTAAAAAGCTTTCGTTCCCAGTTTGGTTTTCATGGCGGCCAGCAAGGTCGATTTGCCCGAGCCGTTACTGCCACGTACCAATATTCGACCCGTCGGATAGGTCTTGATTAAGGCTAAAGCTTCGTCCAGGCTAGTACAGGGCAAAGTCTGACTGTTTTCACCACGCAACGTCAAACTAACGCGCTTGAATTTAATACGCGAATCAAAATCAGCATCTGGCTCAGGGTGCATGGTGTTGCAAGCACCGGTAATGCGCGTCCAAACGGCGAGCAAATCGTTCCACCCTGTCACCAAGCCATGTACGTCATGTGAGAGCTCAATTTGTCTAGGCAGCGTCGCAGCCAAACCGATCAACAAAGCCGTGTTTGTCACATCACGCGAGGCTATCACCACGATATAGCCAAACACCATGCCAAGCGAAATGATGCCGCTGATCGTCGACAAACCTTCGCGTGCCATGATGGACTTGATTTGCGCAGTCAAAGCATCGCGCAGGCGCACTTTAAACTCACCATGCCACAAACGGAAGTTGTAGCGGTTTCCCGTAAAAATGTTGTCCCAAGCGTTGTAGGTATGCGCGGTTAAGCGGTTGGTTTGGCGTTGGTTATTGGCATAAGCTCTGGCCACGGGTTTGCGCACAAACCACTGAATGCACATCAGCACTGCAAAAACAGCTGCATAAGCAACTGGCAAGCCAGCATCGATGGCGATGCCCAGCACAATGGCGTTGAAAATCAAGCCGAAAAAGAGCTTCAAATCGGCCTCAAGCTCAAACATCAGTTCGAAAAAAATATGGAAAGTTTCGTTGGTCAAAAAGGGCTCAGTCACTTCTCGAACCTGCTTGTTACCCAACAAATTAGCGTATTTTTTGTTGTCTCGTGCAAAACGCATCATGTAACGACCAAAAGCGCCAAAGCCTGCACGTTCGGCAAATACCCAACTGACTGCGCCTACAATGTAAGCCATGCTTTGGGCACCCATGATCCACAGCAAATCAGCTGTTAAAAACTCTTCATTCGCGACATCTTGACCCGCTTTAATGATCAGCCATGTTGTAGACGCGGACAGCGCCGCTTCGACAATCAGCAAAAACAACATGACGAAGAAAGGCGGACACATCAAAAAGCGAACGAAATCGACGTTTTTATAGCCTGATCGAACGCGTGGTGCTTGCGTTGTCAGTATCGTTGTAGGCGAATGCGACGGGTCTTGCATCATGAATTAAAAAAAGCCACCGATGTGCGTCGGCGGCTTTTGTACAGATTTAAATATTGGTTAATTTACATGTGGTCGATCATGACCTGACCGAAACCAGAACAGCTGACTTGCGTTGCGCCGTCCATCAAACGCGCAAAGTCGTAGGTGACTTTCTTGCTGGCGATTGATTTCTCCATGGAGCTGATGATCAAATCAGCAGCTTCGACCCAACCCATGTGGCGCAACATCATTTCTGCCGACAAGATTTCAGAGCCTGGGTTCACATAGTCCTTGCCTGCGTACTTCGGTGCTGTGCCGTGCGTTGCTTCAAAGCACGCAATCGTGTCTGACAAATTCGCACCCGGCGCGATGCCAATGCCGCCTACTTGTGCTGCCAAAGCGTCAGAAATATAGTCGCCATTCAAGTTGAGCGTCGCAACCACCGAATACTCAGCAGGACGAAGCAAAATTTGCTGCAAGAAAGCATCCGCAATCACGTCTTTGACGATGATTTCTTTGCCCGTTTTCGGGTTTTTGAACTTGCACCATGGACCGCCGTCGATCAACTCTGCGCCGAACTCTTTTTGTGCCAAAGCATAGGCCCAATCACGGAAACCACCCTCAGTGAATTTCATGATGTTGCCTTTGTGCACGATGGTCACATTTGGCTTGTCATTGTCAATCGCGTACTGGATCGCTTTGCGGACCAATCGCTCAGTGCCTTCGCTTGACACTGGCTTGATACCAATACCAGACGTATTCGGGAAACGGATCTTTTTAACGCCCATCTCTTCTTGCAAGAATTTGATGATCTTCTTGGCTTTGTCGCTGCCAGATTCAAACTCGATACCAGCGTAAATGTCTTCTGAGTTTTCACGGAAGATCACCATATTGGTTTTGTGCGGCTCTTTCACGGGGGATGGCACGCCGGTGAAGTATTGCACGGGACGCAGGCACACGTACAAATCTAATTCTTGACGCAAAGCCACGTTTAAAGAACGAATACCACCACCTACTGGCGTGGTTAGTGGACCTTTGATGGAAACAACGTAATCACGAACAGCATCTAAAGTCTCTTTCGGCAACCATTCGTCTGGACCGTATACTTTAGTAGACTTTTCGCCAGCATAAACTTCCATCCAATGGATTTTTTTCTTGCCACCGTATGCCTTCGCCACGGCAGCGTCAACCACCTTCAACATCACTGGTGTAATATCTTGACCCGTACCGTCACCTTCAATATACGGAATGATGACCTGATCAGGTACATTGATAGAAAAGTCTGCATTTACAGTGATTTTGCCGCCGCCGGCGGGCACTTTGATGTGCTGGTACATGTGTCAATTCTCCAAAAAAACTAGGAAAGTCTTAAAAGTCTAGAAAAGTCTAGGGAAACTAGACAAGAAAGTCTAAAAAACAGGCTGACTCAGATTCTAGTCTGAAAAATAGTTGTAAAACGTGTCAACCGTTACGATTCTCGCCTCGTTACGGATACACCTTTCATTTTTTGGCAGGTATTTTTTAAATAACGTTATTTTTAGGAACTATTATCATGAACAAAATCCTCGCCGCTTTGGTTGCTGGTTTCTTCGCAGCGTCTTCTTTTGCTGCTTCTCACGCTGCAGCTCCTGCTGCTCCAGCTGCTGCTAAGCCAGCTGCTGCCGCTGCAGCTCCTGCTGCTGCTCCAGCCGCTGCAGCTCCTGCTGCTGCAAAAGCTGCTCCAGCTGCTGAAATGAAGAAAGATGAAGCTAAGCCAGCTGCTGCCAAGCCAGCTGCTAAGAAAGCTAAGAAAGCTAAGAAAGCTAAAGCTAAAGCCGCTGCTCCAGCTGCTGACGCAAAGCCAGCTGCCAAGTAAGTTTCGAGACAGCTACCAGCTAGACGTAAGATAGTAATAGCACCTTAGACGTGCTATTATTTAGCGGTGGTACAAAATGAAAGTTTTTTACTACTTTTTTTCAACTTAAATCTGAAAGACTATCATGGCTAAAGCAAAGAAAAAAGCAAAAAAAGCAAAAAAAGCAGCTCCAGCAGCTAAATAAATTTTTTGCGACGTTGGCACGAACTTCGGTTCTAGCCTTTGTCAATAATGCCCGCTTGAGTTCGACTTAAGTGGGCATTGTTATTTATAGGTATCAAAAATATGAAAAGCTCACTTAGCGCACTCTTTGTAGGTCTGTTTGCAGTTCTAAGTTTCTGTGCACACGCGTTCGAAGGCCCACAGCTTAACCTACAGCGCATCAAAATTTCGGCAGGCATGCACCAAATCGATACGCAATTGGCCTTGACGCCGATAGAGCGTCAAATTGGACTCATGAATCGCCCTAACATGCCAGCCCACGAAGGCATGTTGTTTGTGTTTGAAGAACCATCAAAACAATGCTTCTGGATGAAAAACACCCTGTTGCCTTTGACAGCGGCTTTTATTGCCGATGACGGCACTATCGTTAACTTAGTCGACATGAAGCCACAAGTACTGGACAGCCATTGCTCCACAAAAGAAGTACGGTACGTGTTGGAAATGAACCAGGGTTGGTTTGCCAAGCGCGGTATCAAAGCCGGAAGCAAGCTGTCTGGCCCACCCTTCAAACCTTAAGGTTGTTGTAAAAATTCAACGAAATTGTGAAAAATTCACGAAAAAGCCGTCTAACGCGAATTAGACGGCTTTTTTTACATTTCAGCTAGATCAAGCGAAGTTGGCTTGCGCAAATTCCCAGTTGACCAAGTTGTTGAGAAAAGTCTCCACAAATTTTGGACGCGCGTTGCGGTAGTCGATGTAATACGCATGCTCCCACACGTCAACAGTCAACAAAGCTTTGTCACCAGTGGTCAGCGGTGTGCCAGCAGCTCCCATGTTGACGATGTCAACTGAGCCGTCCGGTTTTTTTACCAACCACGTCCAGCCAGAGCCAAAGTTGCCCACCGCTGATTTGACAAAAGCATCTTTGAAAGCTGCATAAGAGCCAAACTTGGCGTTGATCGCTGCTGCTAATGCACCTGTAGGCTCGCCGCCGCCTGCTGGCTTCATACAGTTCCAGAAAAAGGTGTGGTTCCAGATTTGCGCTGAGTTGTTGTAAATGCCGCCTGAAGACTTCTTGATGATCTCTTCCAGCGTCATGCTTTCAAACTCAGTGCCTTTTTGCAGGTTGTTGAGGTTGACCACATAAGCGTTGTGGTGCTTGCCGTGGTGAAACTCCAAAGTTTCTTTAGAGTAGTTAGGAGCCAAAGCGTCGATAGCGAATGGCAGGGCTGGTAGGGTGTGTTCCATGTGGGTACTTTCAGTTGATGTTGGTCATTAAAGTGGGGTAGATCGATTTAAATTTGATGTTGCTCATCGGAGAAAAATTGTCCTCATGCCGAAAAGGCACCGTATACAATAATTTAATCAGACACCCATCATCAATACTTCATTATCATACAAAGGAAATAACCATGGGCTCTATCTTTCAATCTTTAGGCCGTAGCTTATTTGCTGGCGTCGTTCTGGTCGTCCTACTTTTCGTTGCGGTGGGTAGCAATGTCAGCTTGAATCACGCTTGGATGACCTTTGTCATGCGTTGGTTGCACGTCATTTGTGGCGTGATGTGGGTTGGTTTGCTGTGGTACTTCAATTTTGTACAAATCCCAACCATGCCAAAAATTCCGGATGAACAAAAGCCCGCTATAGGCAAATTCATCGCGCCAGAAGCCCTCTTTTGGTTCCGCTGGGCTGCTTTGGCAACGGTGGTAACTGGTCTGCTGGTCGCAGCGATGAGCGGTTACATCATGCAAGCTTTGGGTCTGCAGCGCCCTTTTTTAGCGATTGGCATTGGCATGTGGATCGCCTTGGTGATGGCGTTTAACGTGTGGTTCATCATTTGGCCGAACCAGAAGAAGGCCTTGGGCATGGTGGCTGTTGAGCCTGCTCAAAAAACTAAAGCTGCGCGTTTTGCAATGCTGACCTCGCGTTTCAACACCATGCTGTCCATACCGATGTTGTATTGCATGGTTGCACAGCAGAATGGTGGACTATAAGTTCTCTGTGCAACTATTTTCGCACTTAATCCTGCAATTTAATCTGACAACTTTTGTACCGTGACCGCAGCCTGACCTTGTGACAACTGCACTTGTAGTGCTTGTCCCAAGGTCATTTTTTTTGTGCTCGCGACCGTTTGACCCGCCTCGTCCGTCACCCACGCGTAGCCGCGTTGTAGCACCAATTGTGGGTCAAGCAGTGCTAAGCCGCGCTCAGAACGCTGTAAGCGCTCTTTTAAGCGCGACAAAGCTGCTTTCAACTGGTTGGGCCACAAAGTTTGCTGAGATGCCAGTTGCTGCTTTTCCCGTGCCACTTGTCCTTTGACCGCAAATTTGAGGTGCTGGCTATGGCTTTGCAGCGCTTGCCGCTGCTTTGCCAGCCAACCCGATGGCCGTCCCAGTCGCGCCTGCACACGGTCTAATTGCTGGTTTTGGCTGTCCAAGTAGCGCATCGTCGTGCTTTGCAGGCGGTCTTGCATGACATTCAAAGCGCCTAGCCAGGTTTGCTGCGATTCGCTGACCAATTCGGCAGCTGCTGTGGGCGTAGGCGCGCGCATATCGGCGACAAAATCTGCCATCGTAAAATCCGTTTCATGCCCCACACCACAGATGATGGGAATCGGGCTATCAGCAATAGTACGAGCCAAGGCTTCGTCATTAAACGCCCACAAATCCTCCAACGATCCGCCCCCTCGGACGAGCAGAATCACATCAATTTTGGGTAACTTATCAGAGAGTAAATCACCACCTAAATTAGCCTCTAGACGGTGTATTTGTTCATTGTATTGATACAATTTTGATAGCGCTTTGATGATCTCTTGCGGTGCGTTTGCACCCTGCACAGACGCTGGCGACAACACCACGGGGATATGCGGAACACGGCGTTGCAACGCGGTGGCCACATCGTGCAAAGCCGCTGCACCCAAGGAAGTAACCAAGCCGATTTTGCGTGGCATCAGCGGCAAATCACGCTTGCGACTGGGGTCAAACAAACCTTCCGCTTCGAGCTTCGCTTTGAGCCGCAAAAACTGCTCAAACAGCGCGCCCTGCCCCGCTTGCTGTAGGCTTTCCACGATCAACTGCAAATCGCCACGCGGCGTGTACACATCAATACGGCCACGCACTTCGACCAAATCACCGTCCCGCGGACTGAAATTCGCCAACGACGCGGCCCGCTTGAACATCGCACAGCGGATCTGACCACTCGCGTCTTTCAGCGAAAAATAGCAATGACCCGACGCAGCCCGTGAAAACCCGGAAATCTCACCCTGCACGGTCACCGGATTGAAGCGGGCATCTAAAGCATCAGCAATGGCACGGCATAGGGCGCCAACTTGCCAAACTTGCGGCTTTCCACGGACATTGATTGAGGAATTGGGTGCATCGGTCATGGTTGCTTGAATTATCGTGATTTAAAGCCAACAAAAGTTGAAACCCACGCCCAAAGCACGTGTTTATTCACTTCGTTGCTCTTGCAAACATATTCTCCAGCAGAAAAAAAACAGTAGCATGACAGTTTGATGACACCGTGTAAGCTGTTGATTTTATTCAGTATTTTTTCAATTTTAGTCCACCCAGACGTTGCTTATTTTTTAAGCAACCCAATGAAAGTACCTAAAAATGCGGGTTTGCATGCTTTGAAGACAAGTTTTGCACAAAGATATCCACAGAATTTGTGGTTTCCTTTTAAGGTTGATTGAGTGGCGGTGATTTCCATGGCCATATTTAAGCCTTTTAACTTTGTTTTTTTGTCGCATGCGCAGCAACAACGAAGCATAACCAAGCAAGATGTCGGTGATAATTGCCGCAAAGAATTTAACTGCTGCCGCAAAGCCATAACAAACTCATACCAAACTGGAGATATCCCCCTTGCTGTCCATCATTCAAGCTGCCGGTTGGCCGATTTGGCCACTCATTGCCTGCTCCATCTTCGCCTTGGCGCTCATTTTTGAGCGCTTTTTCAGCCTGCGGATCAACAAAATCGCGCCACCCAAGCTGATCGACGAAGCCCTCACAGTTTCACGCAACAATGTGCCAAGCCCCGATGTGGTCAAGCAGCTCGAATCAAGTTCCGAACTGGGCGCAGTTTTAGCCAGTGGTTTTCGCTCTTTGAACATCAACCCCCGCGCTTCAGAGGCAGAGATTCGCGCCAGCATGGAAGACGCTGGCCGCGTGGTTGGCCACCGTTTGGAGAAATACCTCACCGCCTTGGCGACTATCGCTTCCGCAGCACCCTTGCTCGGTTTGTTGGGTACCGTCATTGGCATGATCGAGATTTTTGGCTCTCAAGGCTCTAGCACCGGTGGTGCCAACCCAGCACAGTTAGCGCAAGGCATCTCCATGGCGCTGTACAACACCGCATTTGGCTTGATTGTGGCGATTCCAGCGCTGATTTTTTGGCGTTATTTCCGCGCGCGGGTGGATGAGTATTTGCTCACCTTAGAGCTGGGCTCTGAGCGCCTTCTGCGCCATTTGGTCGCTTTAAGCAAAGCATAGCTTGCGAAGCATGATCATATTTAGCCAAATAGTTAAATAAACAACTGAATAACCATGGATTTCCGCAACCGCTCCCACCGCAGCGCCTCGACTGAGCCCGAAATCAACCTGATCCCGTTCATTGATGTGCTCTTGGTGGTCTTGATTTTTCTCATGTTATCAACCACTTATAGCAAGTTTACTGAGCTGCAGCTGAAACTCCCGACAGCGGACACCCAAGCCGCCAAAGACCGACCCAACGAAATCATTGTCTCCGTCAACAGCTCTGGAAGCTACTCTGTCAACAAAGTACCTGTAGCTCAGCGCGGTGTGTTGGCTTTGGCAGCAGCGCTGGGCGATGCCAACAAAGCGCTTGGGACGCCTGTGGCTGGCAAGGAACCCGTGATCATCATCAGCGCTGACGCCCAGGCTACCCACCAATCCGTCATTAGCGTGATGGAAGCGGCGCGGCAAACCGGTTTGAATCAAATCACTTTTGCGACCCAAAAAACCGGTGCAGGCAAGTAATACTATCGCTAAAAACATAGAAAACTGGCTGCAGTCGGCGTGGTATAAGCCTACGCTGCTATCATTTATATTTAAAATTATTCTGTGGCCACTGTCGCTGGTTTATGGATCTTTAGTTTTATTAGATAAATATCTGTACAAGTTTGGCGTTCTTAACGCGCACAAAGTAAGCGTGCCTGTTATCGTCGTGGGCAATATCGTCACTGGCGGTGGCGGCAAAACGCCCACGGTGATTGCCTTGGTGCAGCATTTGCAAGCTCAAAACATCAAAGTCGGGGTGATTTCACGCGGCTATGGACGAACCAGCACGGCATGCCTTGAAGTTAAATCAAACAGTGCCATTTCAGACGTTGGTGATGAACCAGCAATTTTATTACTTGCCAGTTCAGCTCCTATATTTGTAGCAGAAAGTCGTTTTGAAGCGGCTTCAACACTGCTAAAAACCTACCCATATACCCAAGTCATCATCTCCGACGACGGTTTACAGCACCATGCGCTGCAACACGACATCGCCATCACCGTGTTTGACGACCGAGGTATCGGCAACGGCATGCTGCTACCAGCGGGGCCGCTAAGGGAATCTGCGGGACCGTTACGCGAATCAACAGTCAAATCACACCATTCTCTGGTTTTGCACACAGGCAATAAAGCCGTGAAACTAACGAACACGGCTACACCGCAATTCACGGCTCGCCGCGCTTTGGCCAGCTGCGCGCTTCGCTCGGATGGCAGCCAAGTCGAAGTGAGTGCGTTAAAAACCGCTGCAAAACCACTTTTAGCGTTAGCAGGCATAGCCAATCCTGAGGCGTTTTTCACCATGCTGCGTGAGGCGGGTTTGCGTTTAACAGAAACCGAAACATTGCCTGATCACTATGATTTTAATAGCATTATAATCAATAAATACGCCGGCTACAGCCAAAAATATACTGTTTTATGCACTGTTAAAGACGCCGTAAAACTGTGGCAGATTGACCCCGAAGTCTTAGCCATTCCGCTCGATTTCGCACCTGAGCCAGCGTTTTTCACAGCGTTTGATGCGATGCTCAAACCATTCTTGAAACTACCGATTCAATCTTAAAGTTATCATCCAATCTATGGACACCAAATTACTCGAACTGCTGGTTTGCCCCGTCACCAAAGGGCCTTTGACGTTTAACCGTGAAGCGCAAGAGCTTGTCTCCAAAAGCGCCCGGCTCGCCTACCCCGTGCGCGACGGCATTCCTATCATGCTTGAAAATGAAGCACGTGTGCTGACAGATGAGGAAATTGAGAAGTTGCACGCTTAAAGTCAAAGTGCCATGAATCTCACCGTTCTGATTCCTGCTCGACTCGCCTCAACCCGTCTGCCCAACAAGCCCTTGGCGGACGTGGCTGGGCTGCCGCTGATCGTTCGGGTGGCGCAACAAGTCACGGCAGCTGCTATCAAAGGCGTCACCATCCGCGCAGTCGTCGCTTGTGACAGCGCAGATATCATCAAAGTTTGCCAACAACACGCCATTGAAGCCGTTTTAACCCGCTCGGATCACCTCAGCGGCAGCGACCGTTTAGCCGAGGCTTGCGAGCTGCTGAAACTCGCCGATGACGAAATCGTCGTCAACGTGCAGGGTGATGAGCCTTTGATAGAGCCACATCTGATTTTGGACGTGGCGTCACTGCTGCTTTTAACGCCAGCAGCCAGCATGAGTACGGCGGCCCATGTGATTGATTCCTTGGAAGAGTTTCGCAACCCCAACGTCGTCAAAGTCGTGACGGATGCGAATAACCTAGCAATGTACTTCAGCCGCGCCCCGATTGGCTGGTGGCGTGATGGGTCAGTTTCGGGGTTGCCACAGCTGCCAGCATCACCCAAACCGCTGCGTCATATCGGCATTTATGCCTACCGAGTGGGATTTTTGAAGCAATTTCCCAAATTATCTCAAGCAGACATCGAAGTTTGTGAAGCATTGGAGCAGTTGCGCGCCCTGTGGCACGGCCACCGCATTGCAGTGCATGTGACGGAGCAAGCGCCTGGGCCTGGGGTGGATACGCCTGAAGATTTGGAACGGGTGCGCACTTTCTTTCGCTCAGTACATGCGATGTGACTGAGCTGTCAGCCGATTCGTCAGCCATATCGTCAGTTTTTTACAGCTTTTGCGTGCTATTCTCTGCACTAAATAAAATTCAACCGAGGACGACACTGAATGAGACTTATTTTGTTAGGCGCGCCAGGCGCTGGTAAGGGCACGCAAGCCACATTTATTTGCCAAAAATACAGCATTCCGCAAATCTCCACCGGCGATATGCTGCGCGCAGCCGTCAAAGCAGGCACACCGCTGGGTTTAGAGCTCAAAAAAGTCATGGATTCTGGCGCTTTGGTGAGTGATGAACTCATCATCAACCTCGTCAAAGAACGCATCGCCCAGCCCGATTGCGCAAAAGGTTTCTTGTTTGACGGCTTTCCACGCACCATTCCGCAAGCCGACGCGATGAAGGCCGCTGGCGTGAAGTTGGATTACGTGTTGGAAATCGACGTGCCGTTTGACGCCATCATCGAACGCATGAGCGGCCGCCGTTCACACCCTGCTTCGGGTCGTACTTACCACGTCAAGTTCAACCCGCCTAAAGTGGCAGACAAAGACGACGTGACTGGCGAACCCTTGGTGCAACGCGCCGATGACCAAGAAGACACCGTTAAAAACCGCCTCAACGTCTACAGCGCACAAACCCGCCCTTTGGTGGAATACTACTCAAATTGGGCGAAAAATGACCCAACAGCTGCCCCAAAATACCGCTCTATCAGCGGCACGGGCGGTGTGGAAGAAATCACCGCGCGGGCTTTTGCGGCTCTGGCGGCCTGATTTCACTGTTCGCGCTGAGGTAATCGAAGCGTCCCCTGAGTTAGAGAACCCTTCGAGACCTCAGGGCGAACGGATGTCATATTTAGCAACCTAATTTATCTTAGCAACCTAATTTATGTATCTCACCGTACTCGGCAATCCCACCTACTGCTACACCGGCGGTAAGGCTTTCGACGCAGCCAAGCCCACCCTCGTTTTCATCCACGGCGTGCTGAACGACCACAGCGTCTGGATTCTTCAAACTCGCTACCTCGCGCACCATGGTTTCAACGTTTTGGCGGTTGATTTGCCCGGACACGCCAAAAGCGCAGGTGTGAACCGCGACTTTGCGCCCTGCTTATCCGTTGAAGCTGCTGCGGATTTCCTACTTGCATTGCTAGATGCTGCTGGCGTCAAAACCGCCGCCCTCGTGGGTCACAGCTTTGGCTCACTCATCGCGCTAGAAACGGCAGCTCGCGCACCGAACAGAATCACCCATTTGGCACTGGTCGGTACCGCGTCGCCCATGCCCGTTTCAGCCGCTTTGCTAGAAACCTCACTGAATGCGCCGCTCAAAGCCATCGACATGGTCAACACCTTCTCGCACAGCATGCTAGCGCCCCCACCCTCCTCACTCGGCCCTGGTACCTGGCTGTACGGCAGCTCCAAAGCCCTGATGCGCCGCATTCAGGCCAGCAATACGGCGTTTAACCTGTTTCATACAGGATTTACTGCCTGTAATGCCTATAAAAACGGTCTATCCGGCGTATCTATTGCCTCAGCTGCTATTCTTTTTATAGTTGGGAAATCTGACCAAATGACCCCGCCTAAGGCTGCAAAAACCTTGATCGATGCTGCAAAATCGGCAGGCAAACAAGTCCAAGTTGTCACCCTAGAAGCTGGTCACCAAATGATGAGCGAGGCGCCGGATGGGGTTTTGATGGCGTTGAAAGGCTTTTTAGCTCCGCTTCTTGTGCCGCAAAACGCCCTTTCCGCTTAAAAATACGCGATGTCGCCCTAAAGTCGGGGGCATGTCGTGAAAGAGTCACCCACTTTTCGGGCTTCTGGCACCTCAATGTCCGGCAAATGGCGTAAGCTGTCGTGGTCAAGCCAGCCCTCAATTCCTAAACTTGCAAGCTGGTGACGACAGGTATCTTTGTTTATAAAAGGGAAGTTTCAAACATGTTGGTTCAAAAATTACGCCTACAGCGCGGCTGGTCGCAAGAACAATTGGCCGAATTAAGCGGCTTGAGTGTTCGTACCATTCAGCGCATCGAGCGTGGTTTGCCCGCCAGCAATGAAACCCTGAAATCACTTGCATCGGTCTTTGAGATCGATTTTTCTACCTTGCAAGCTACTCAGGAGCCTTCTATGAATGCCACATTGAACGACACGTTTACACCGCCCGAACCGCTAAATCCAACCCCAAACCCGAATCCAACAACAAATGCGACCGTCACCGTAGACGAAGCTGCAGCGTTCAAACATGTCCGGCGCATACGTGGTTTTTACGCCCATTTAGCGCAATACGTCGTCATCATCAGCGGCTTAGCGATTTTTAACTTCATCAAATCGCCGAATCACATCTGGGTCATGTGGCCGGCGCTGGGCTGGGGATTGGGCTTGATGTTCCACGGCATGCGGGTGTTTGGCACCATGCCGTTTATGAACGCCGATTGGGAAAAGCGGCAGGTTGAGAAGTATTTGGGGAGAAAGTTATGAGTTTCATAATCCTGATTTGTAACCCTATTTGCGTTTTCGCGTTTTGACTGACTTTGCTTCACTGGCAGACTCGCCAATCAAACGCTCTAAAACTGCGTAAACGGATGCCGTGTCGTGCATGCCATGACCCAAAGCCATGGCGGCGTTGTAGATAGGCATGGTGGCAGAAAAAAGCGGGGCGGGCGTATTGGTTGCGACAAGCGAATCGTTGATCAAACGCATGTCTTTTTGCCAGGTCGATACCTTCATGGCGGCTTCGTTCCAAGTGCGATTGGCCATAGTGGGGCCGCGAACTTGCATCATCCGCGAACTTCCCGAACCGTCAGAAACCACTTTAACCACATCTGCCGCTTTGAGCCCTGAGCGCACCCCCATGAGGATGGCTTCAGCCGTAGAAATGTTATGGATGGCGACCAGAAGATTTGCAACCAACTTCATTCGAATGCCATTGCCAAAAGCACCCACTTCGTAAAGACTGCGTGCGAAACCATCAAACACAGGTACAAAGGCTTTGATCGCTTTGGCGTCGCCACTGGCATAGACGGCTAAGTCGCGTGTGAGCGCTTGCGCACCCGTGCCTGATAGCGGGCAATCTATCAAGGTGATGCTGTGTTTAGCCAATACGTCTAGTGCGCGTCTTTTGGCAGTCTCGGGCAATGTGCTGGTTTCAGCGACCACAAGGCCTTTGCGTTCCGACGCTATCAACTCTTTGCAGACTTGATCAAGCGCCGCTTCACTGGGTAAGGATAAAACAATGTAGCTGCAGTTTTGCGCCACCTCTGTCGCGCTGCTGCACACGTGGCCACCCGCTTTTTTCAAGCGCGCGCACATCTTTTGTGCAGGGTCGTAGCCGTAAATATCGAACCCAGCTTTGACCAAATTTGCAGACATGGCTGAACCCATGATGCCCAAACCAATCATGCCGACAGCGGTTATTTTTTTAGGATTTTTGGTAGCAATTGTCATAAGAAATGTATCTTTTTTGGTTATTGAAACGAGTTCACAGCGACATAAAACGTGGGAATCAAACGGGTGAAAGCGATACTGATTTTAGAAATTTGGTGTCGTGTGTCAAGAATATAGCTAACACCCACTTCACATCCTCTAAATATGCATTAGCATCTAAGCTAATGCAAAATTCCGCACAATTACTCAAAATCTTTCCCTTCCTAGCTTGGCCTAAACCTACGCTGCCGTTGCTAAAAGGTGAAATGTCAGCTGGCGTCACTGTTGGATTACTCATGATTCCGCAGTGCGTGGCATATGCGGCTGTTGCGGGTATGCCGCTGGTGACGGGAATTTATGCGGCTCTGCTGCCTGCGCTGGTGGCCACGCTGTGGGGCGCATCGCAGCGGATATCTGTTGGGCCGACAGCGCTGACGGCTTTGATGGTCATGTCTGCCTTGGTGGGTATTGCGCAGCCTGGGAGCGCGGAATGGGTGAACTTGGCGGTGTGGCTGGCGATTTTGTCTGGCTTGGCGCAGCTGATTTTGGGGTTTGCACGATTTGGCTGGGTGCTGAATATCATCAGCGCGCCGGTGTTGATGGGTTTCACGCAAGCGGCCGCGTTGTTAATTTTGAGCTCGCAACTGCCCGCGATGTTGGGTTTTAAGGGCAATTTTGGTGCGCTTGCATCGCATGTTTGGGCGCAAATCTCACACTTGCAGTTGCCAAATTTTCACTCTGGTGCCGTCTATTTTGGCGTCGGTAGTCTGGCGTTTTTGGTCTTAGCTAAACGCTTTGCGCCGCGCTTGCCTGCAGTTGTGATCGTCATGGTTGCAACCGCTTGGCTAAGCTATGCGACAGGCTTTGAACAAACTGGCGGCGCGGTTGTCGGCGCTTTGCCGGCTGGGTTGCCCTCGCTGTATTTGCCGACGATGCTGAGTGTTGATGCTTTCGGTCAGCTGCTGCTGCCCGTGTTGGTCATCACGCTGGTGAGCTTTATTGAAACTGCTTCCAGCGCCAAAAACGACAACTTGCAACGCGGCAAGCTGTGGGAGCAAGACCAAGATTTGATCGGCCAAGGGTTGGCCAAAATCGTCTCTGGTTTCAGCGGCTCTTTCCCAACCAGTGCCTCGTTTTCTCGCTCCGCGCTCAACTTGTACGCCGGTGCAACATCTGGCTGGGCAAATGTGGTGGGCGTGGTGATCGTGTTGGTTGCTTTGTTGTTTTTAACACCGCTGATGCACTTTATCCCGCAAGCCGTCCTAGCGGCTGTTGTCGTCGCGGCGATAGTCGGTTTGCTCGTTCCCCAAGAGTTCTTCAGCTTATGGCGTGTGGCAAAAATGGAAACAGCCAGCGCCTTTATTACCTTTGTTGCTACTATTTTGACAGCGCCACGTTTGTACGGCGGCATTATCACCGGGCTATTGATGAGTTTGGGATACTTTTTATATTTGCGTTTGCACCCGCGCATCATTGAAGTGGGTTTGCATTCAGACGGCAGCCTGCGCGACCGCCATTTGTGGCATTTGCCAGCGCTGGGACACCAACTATACGCGCTGCGCATGGATGCCGAGCTTGATTTTGCATCCAGCAGCGCGTTTGAACGCGCCATCGTGCAGCACCTCGCCACCCACCCCGATACGCAGCACGTTTGCTTGTTTGCATTGCCTATTAACAGCATTGACGCCACTGGCGTTGCTATCTTTGGGCAGATTCGCCGTACCTTACAAAGCCGCGGCATCACGCTGCATATCAGCGGTATCAAGCTACCGGTTGAGCGGGTGCTGATCGCCGCCAAAGACCTACCCGATAACACAAAAGGTCAAGGCGAAGAATGGCCGCTGCTGCGCATGTACCGTACCGATGCGGAGGCTATCGCAGCATTTAAGCGACTAGATGACGCATTAAAAGACAGCGCTGCTTACATTTAAATCAGCTGCCACAGATTACTATGTCGGTTATTTGCAAGACTATTTGGGCCTAGGGCGCGACAAGACAGGTTGCGATGCTTGCAGCCTGCCCGCACGCAACTCAACCACAGCCTTTGCCACCGCGCGCGCGACGTTTTGAACCTCTTGCTGCATTGGAATATCTTTGTCTAGTGCTTCATGGCTGGTGGCATATGGCTCGTAGTAGCCAATGTAGCGGTCTAGCCGCGCTTGCGCTCCGGCATCGATCAAGCCCATCCAATCCAGCCAATCTGACAAGGAGCGTCGCGAGCCTTCTATGCCAGCGACGTCACCGTGCACGACCAACCCGTAAGCGCGTCCTGCCAAATGCTTGGGATAGTCCCAGCCCGCCATTTCTAGCTCTTTGGCTTTGCTTGGGTCTTTGCCACCTGTAGAAGTCGGGTCAGCGTTACCACCGTCGGCACATACCAAGCGGTCAATCATCAACTTGAGTGGACTGGGGCTTTGGTACCAATAGACGGGGGTAAGAATAATCACGGCGTGCGCTGCCGTCCAGCGCTCATAAATCTCTGCCATCCAGTCGTTGGTTTGCCTTTGGCCATGGTTAGGGTAGCAACTGCAAGGCCAATGGCACAGCGGCATGGCAGTAGAAGCGCAGCCTTTGCAGGGATGAATGTTCAAATCGTATTCAGATGTGAGAAGGCTCAGGTCAAGCACGTCCGGTTGAATATCGGCTTGCATCAAAATTTCACGTGCTAGCTCTAACAATCTGAAGGTCTTGGATATCTCGCCAGGACAGGTTCCATCGTTGCGTGCGCTACCACAGATCAGCAATACTTTAGAAGCTGTAGCAGGATCCGCCCAAGCCAATTGTGCATCGTCAATGCGTTTTTTTGTGGCTACCCATTCTGTTGACAAATCGTAGTCAGGGTTGGCATACCCTGGCCCTGCTTTTTGCGTCAAAGGCGCTTTACGTCCTTCCATATAAGCCTGCCAAGCAATTTCTTCGAGCCTAGAAATGGCTTGATCCTCAGCGCGAAAGGCCGGATCAATATACGTCCCTAAAAACCGTTCGCTAAACTTGTCGCGCTCAAGTGGCGCCGGCGCTTGTCCGGTACGGATAGTAGTCATGAAGTAATGCCCTCCCAAAAAAGTAGATTAATCACCTTTTATTGAAACGCATCTGTGCGATAGCAAACGCATGTGTACGAATAATACGATTTATTGATAGCACATGTCCTACACATGAATGTAAATATTCCTGACATCCTTCAGTCAACAAAATTAGAATAATTACCTACACAAATAACTTAACTCTGTTTAGACTAGCTATGAAAATACAAACTCAAAACTCACCTCAACAAATCCAATTAGGCGAACTCGTTGAAGACATGTCCGTCGCGATGTTAACGACATACAACGACGCAGGCTTGCTAGAGAGCAGACCCATGTCGCCACTAGAAATGGACAGCGACGGTGCCGTTTGGTTTTTTACCGAGCACGACTCCGCAAAGAGCGCGCATTTAAGTACCGCAAATCTAGCATTTTCAGACGCTTCAAACGGGACCTATGTGTCACTGTCTGGTCGCGGTGAAATTCACAAAGACAAGGATCAGATTCACCGATTGTGGACCGTGATTGCCAAGCCTTGGTTTCCAGACGGCCCAGATTCACCCAATTTGGTCTTGTTAAAGTTCATCCCTAACACGGCAGAATATTGGGATGCACCGCACAGCAAAACGGTACGCTTGTTTTCATTGGCAGCGTCTATCGTCACGGGTAAGCCTGTCAACATGGGTGACCATGATATTATTAAAAACCTATAAATAGCAATATAAGTATTAATCACAGAAATAGCATCAATAGCAGCAACAGCGGCATCAGTGGCAATAAATGATTTATTAATAACCCAATGATGAAATTATTAATCACTTACCTTGCCACCACTGCGGTGATGCTTATTATTGACTTGGTTTGGCTCGGCTTTATTGCAAAACCCATGTACCAGCAGGGCATCGGCCACTTAATGGCGGCAAAACCTAATATTGCAGCTGCGATATGTTTTTACGCTTTGTTCCCGGTGGGTTTGATGATTTTTGCCATCTTGCCGGAAACGGCGAATACCAGCTGGCAACGGACCGCCATGTTAGGTGCACTGTTCGGGTTTTTCACATATGCCACATATGACTTGACCAACCTTGCGACGCTAAAAAATTACCCCCTCAAGCTTGCTTTGATTGACATGTTTTGGGGAACGCTTGTCAGCGCTGTTGCGGCAAGCGCAGGGAAACTGGCTTTTAACCGATTTACCAACACTTAAGTCGCAAATCATCACCATCAGGGCCAGCGTGACCAAACAACAGCGCTGAGATATATTTGACAATGCCACGCCATAGCATGCTAAGATTTAAGCCTGCATACATAATGCAGTCAAACAATCAAATAACACGCTATGAAAAACGCCATTCGAAAATACTTTATCGTCCTCGTTGGTACTCTATTACTCGCAGCATGCGGCAGTGATTTTGGAACACCGTGCGGCGCGAAAACACAAGTTTTTGGCATCAATTTTGAGAAAAATGCTTACTCAGGAACAGTCGACGAAGAGTTGAAAATAGAAACCAAACTCATCCCCGAATCTTGCCGCGCTGATATGACTTTTTCCATCAAATTCGGCGAGCTACCTCCGGGTATGGCGATTGTGGACGGTCATGTTTTCGGTACCCCCACGACAGCGGGCGAGTATGAATTTCAAATCTATATCACTGCTGTTAAAAACTATGGTGATTTGAAGCAATATATTGAATCCGGTTTGATTGACGGCCCATTTTCAAATAAAATTAAAGTAAAAATTAGATAATCAAAACGGTTGCAAATGTAGGGCAAGCGCCTACATGCAAAACTTCTGTTTGATGACATCGTTGGGCTGATTACTGTTCAATGATAGAGGGTATGCCTGTGGCATAAACCTTATAAAACCTAACAGGAATCAACTATGAAAATATCTAGCATGCTGTTTGCCACAATATTTGCAGCAACCTTGATAGTCGGGTGCAAAAATGAAGACTTATCGGCACCGAAAACGCCGAAAATGTCTGAAAATACGTACTTAACCAGTCCCATCGTCCCGACAACCCCTATCAGCCCTGCAGGCACCGAACCCGCTGGGCCTACCAAAGAAGCCGCTGCCACAACCTCCCTAGAAAAATCAGCCGTAAGTAAAACCGACCAGTCTGCCTCCATGCCACTGCCCGGTCAAGCGAATGATCATTCTGCATTGCTCCCAAAAGCAACCGAAATACCGAAAACTAAGCCTTGATAGGCATAAAACTGCTACATTTTTTATAGCAATTTAGTCAATAAATACAACTGTTATAGACTATTACTATCCATTAGAGCTCTCTATTTTTAATCCAATCACCACTCATGATTTGTGGTTTATCTTTTATATAAGTAGTGTTGATTTCATAAACAATACAGGCTAGTGATTGTTCATCCATAACAATCGTAAGCTCCCGTTTGGCATACTCATTCGCCTGCGCTGGGTACTCACTTTCAATACCGTCTAGCAATCTCTCCAACGGTTCAGTAATCGCATAAACCTCACCCATAATATGACCTGAGCCGCCTAAAGTAACACCTGGATAACCACCTAGGTGATACATATTTCCTTTGATAATCGAATTACCAATATATACCGGTGCGGGAGTTAGCTTGGTTATATCATTGCTATCACCTTTGCGTAAAGTGCCGTATACAAAGACGTGACGAATTTTGGGGTATGGGCTAGGAATGTTGAAAATCATGATTATTTAAATTCACTATATTTTTTATAGCACTTCAGACAAATAACACGCCGGCTGCAAAAATTTTATACCTATTTTTGGTGTATTTTTGTGATCAGGAAGTAACAATCGCTCAGTAAGTGGCTTTAATAATTTTTTACTAGGGTCGATGAGTATCACGAACCTTTCTTCTTCCTCATCCAGCTTTGCTATCCAATCCAAATCAATCAACGTTTCTAGCGGTGCCTCAAGTTGCAAGTCGTCGACACGAAGTTCTTTTGATAGCTTATTTAAATTCTTGCCGGTATCTGCTTTAGACAATGCTTGTAGTATCTCAATGGCGAGTTGGAAATTCCAGCCTGGCGTGTCGCCGCGCCTAGCGATGCCGCTTCGCAAACTGGGCGAATACGCCGCCACAACTGCGCCCAAGAGCACAATCACCCAGGCAACATAAACCCAAATCAACAAAATCGGAACAGTGGCAAACGCCCCATACACCGCTGAAAAGGTAGGGACTTGGACCAAATACCAAGCCAGTATGCGTTTAGCCAACTCAATACCAATTGCCACAAACGTGCCTCCTAACAACGCATGCGACCACCGCACATGGGTATTAGGCACAAAACGGTACATCGCAGCCATGCTGCAGGCCAGTACTGCGAATTGGACGATGTTCAAAATCGCGCCCAAGCTGCCTGGCAGCACGGACACCCAGCCTTTGGAAGCGGACAGCACATACGAGCTGATTGTCAAGCTCATGGCCAACAGCAGTGGCCCGAGTGTCAGCAGCGTCCAATAGACAATGATGCGCCGCGCCAAGTGCCGCGTGGTGCGCACGCGCCAAATCTCGTTGAGCTTGCCATCGATGGTCAAAATCAGCATCAACGCAGACACCAAAAACGCTGCTGCGCCGACCCAGCCGATTTTGCTGGCTTTAGAGGCAAATTGCCCCAAATAACTGAGCACTTGGCGGGCGATGTTATCCGGTATCAAGCTGTCCACCAACAGCTGCTGCAAGCCGTTTTGTATCTTCGCAAACATCGGAAAAACGCTGAATATCGCCAGTGCCACGGTGAACAGCGGCACGATGGAGATGATGGTGGTGAAGGTCAAGCTGCTGGCCGTCAAACCCAAATGGTCTTCATTAAAGCGCTCACGCAGCGTCAAAGCCGTGTTTTTCCACGGGAAAGTGAGCGCATCGCGCATAAAATCCCTTAAACCATCTTTGAACCATACTTTCAATTTATCCATGCCGCTATCATGCCATTGGAAACGCCACATGTGAGACGCTTTTTGAGCCCATTTTTATGACCAACCCTCAACCCCAACCAACATTATTAACCGCCACCGCACCCCAATACGTGTTGGCAACGCGCATTGCCGCTGTCGGCAGCTTGATCGGCCTGATTGTGCTGGGACTGCTGTGGGAGCTTTGGCTTGCCCCGCTGCGCCCAGGTGGCTCGTTTCTTGTGCTCAAAGTGCTGCCGCTGTGCATTCCTTTGGCTGGGTTACTGAAAAACCGCATGTTTACCTACCGTTGGGTCAGCCTGTTTGTCTGGCTCTATTTCATCGAAGGCGTGGTGCGCGCTTGGGGCGACAAACCGCCTAGCAATTATTTGGCGATGATTGAAGTCGTGCTGTGCGTTATTTTGTTCACTGCCTGTGCCTTGCACGTGCGCCAGCGGTTGATGGCGGCAAAAGCTGCACAGGCTTTAGCGACAGCGTTGGGGGCGAAAACGGATGTTGATACCGCTGTTTTGTCTTGATTTCTAAGGAAAATCAGCATACCCCTACCGTTCAGACTGAGCTTGTCGAAGTCTTCTCAATTGTTTAACTCATAAAAATAGGATTCTCATGGCAACTAAAAAAATGAACGCCCCGAAAATGAACGCCTTTTACGCCCAATCCGGCGGTGTTACCTCGGTCATCAACGCCTCAGCCTGCGGTGTGATTGAAACCGCGCGCTTGCACAAAGACAAAATCGGCAAGGTTTTTGCCGGTCGCAACGGCATCATCGGCGCGCTGACCGAAGATTTGATCGACACCAGCAAAGAATCCGCCAGCAGCATCGCCGCGCTGCGCCAAACGCCCTCCGGTGCATTCGGCTCGTGCCGCTTCAAGCTCAAATCTTTGGAAGCAAACAAGGTCGAGTACGAACGCCTCATCGAAGTCTTCAAAGCCCACAACATCGGCTATTTTTTCTACAACGGCGGTGGCGACTCAGCGGACACTTGCTTCAAGGTTAGCCAGCTGTCCAAAGCCATGAACTACCCGCTGCAAGCCATCCACGTGCCCAAAACTGTGGACAACGACTTGCCGATCACCGACTGCTGCCCCGGCTTTGGCTCGGTCGCCAAATACGTCGCCGTGTCCGCGCTGGAAGCCTCGTTTGACGTGCGCTCCATGTGCAAAACCTCCACCAAAGTCTTCGTGCTCGAAGTCATGGGACGCCACGCTGGCTGGATTGCGGCTGCGGGTGGTTTGATTGAAGACCACGGCATCCCGGTCGTCATACTGTTCCCTGAAATCGTGTTCGACCAAAAGAAATTCCTCGCCCGCGTGGACAAACTGGTCAAAGAACACGGCTACTGCACCGTCGTCGTCTCCGAAGGCTGCCACCACCCCGACGGCACGTTTTTGGCCGAACAAGGCAGCAAAGACGCCTTCGGCCACGCCCAACTCGGCGGCGCGGCACCCGTGGTCGCCAACATGGTCAAAGAAGCTTTGGGCTACAAATTCCACTGGGCCGTGGCCGACTACCTGCAACGCGCCGCCCGCCACATCGCCTCTAAAACCGACGTGCAACAAGCCTACGAACTCGGCCAAAAAGCCGTTGAACTGGCCCTCGCCGGCAAAAACGCCGTCATGCCAACGGTAGAACGCATCTCCGACGTGCCCTACAAATACAAAATCGGCGTCGCCGACCTCGCCAAAGTCGCCAACGTCGAGAAGTTCATGCCGCGCGACTTCATCAGCAAAGACGGCTTTGGCATCACCGACAAATGCAAAAAGTATTTGAACCCGCTGATTGCGGGCGAGGATTACCCAAAATACAAAAACGGCTTGCCGGTGTATGTGCAGCTTAAAAACGTGGCGGTGGAGAAGAAGCTGAAAGTGTTTGATGTGAAGTAAGTGTTTTTTCCAGCAAAAATACGCCGGAATATGTCTCTAGCCGTCGTATTTATTGCCTTAGTAGCTATCAAAATAATAGTAAAAGTAATCAATGCAACTCAACATTCAAACGCCGCGAAAGTTCCTTAACCCGCTTCTTTCGCAAAAAAGCGTTGTTTCAACGGATGTTGACGCATTTAAAGCTGCGTTAGGCACTTACGTAGAAAACGTTCAGCAATTAACCGCTAGTAAGCAATCAGAGCCGAATATCGTCGCTGGTGCGCTGATGCCTTTTTTGCAGGCTGTCCCGCTGGGTTACAACTGCCGCCCTCATAGCCAAAAAGGACAAAGCGGTATTGACCTCGCTATTTTGAGCGGCAAAGACGTCACCGTGATTATTGAAGCTAAGGCCGTGGGCAGCAAAGACATGATTACGGCGCATGATTTGAACAAAAAAGCCTTTCATGAAGCTATTTTTTACTTCATGCAAGAACGTTCCAGAAAAAACGACAAGCTGGCGCATATCGTTATCACCGACTTTCAAGAATGGTACGTGTTCGACGCGAAGGATTTTGAGCGTCTATTTTGGGGCAATTCTCAGCTCAATAAAACCTTTCACGCCTATCACAATCCTAATCTGCTCACGACAAGCACGTCAGAAGTCTATGCTGCCATCGCTGAAGAACTGCCAAGAATACTGAAAGACCTTTTCACAGAAGAAGTCATAGATTGCGCTTATTTCAGCTTAGCTGACACCAAAATTAGCAAGGGTGGCATCAAAGACAAAGAGTTGACCGCCATCTACAAGCTCCTGAGCCCAGACAGTCTGCTCAAAGGGTTTAACCCCAACGACGCCAACAGTCTGAACCGCGAGTTTTATAACGAGTTGTTGTACATCTTGGGCCTCAATGAGGTCAAAGACGGCGGGAAAAGGCTTATCCAAGCATCGGGCATAGCAGGCAGTTTGTACGACGGCATTGCCGACAAACTGGATCAAAAAGGTGCGCCCAAAGAGTTTGAAGACGTGATCAAGCTCATCATCATCTGGATCAACCGCGTTTTATTTTTGAAACTGCTGGAGTCTCAAATCGTCACTTGGACAGGAAACAAAACCAGCCGTTTTTTGAGTGCAGACAAAATCAATGGTTACGACGCGTTGGAAAACCTGTTTTTCGACACCTTGTCGCGTCGCATTCCAGACCGTAAAAACAAGGGTTTTGACTACATTCCATACCTCAACAGTTCGCTGTTTGAGATGCAGGAAGAGGAGAAAGCCGGTATCAGCATCAGCGCCCTGCCCGATGGTGCACAAATTGCCTACTACGGTAAAACGGTCGTAAAAGACGCAACGACCAAACGCAAAAGCGGCCAAACCAGCACTTTGGCGTATTTGTTTGAGTTTTTAGACGCTTACGACTTTGCCAATGACAACGACGACGAAGTGCGGGAAGAGACCAAAAGCCTGATCAGCGCGTCAGTATTGGGCTTGATTTTCGAGAAAATCAATGGCTACAAAGACGGCAGCTTTTACACCCCCAGCTTTGTGACCATGTACATGGCGCGGCAAACCATTGAAAAAGCTGTTTTGCAGAAGTTTAATGAAGCCTATAGCTGGACTTGTACGGCGCTGACGGGTGACGGTGGCCTGAAAAACCAGCTCAAAGACCACAAAGTAACTAAAAAAGACAGTAACGCGCTGATTGACAGCCTAAAAATCTGCGACCCAGCGGTTGGTAGTGGTCACTTTTTGGTGTCTGCGCTGAATGATTTTTTGCTTTTCTTGAAAGAGGGTTTTCTGTACAAGCGTTTTCTCTTTGCTGCCTTTTTTGTATTCGAAAAGCTC
>JANPLX010000057.1:0-14080 GCA_031422495.1 Polaromonas sp.
AATACGGTGAGCCACACAGAAATTGAAATGATTCAAAATCGGCTCAATCACAGACCGCGTAAAAGATTAGGCTTTAATACCCCTGATAAAGTCTTTTATACTTCCTTCAACCGCCGCGCACTTCGTGTTTGAATTCAAGCAAATTAAAAATCCTTACTCAGTTACACACTCAAGCGATATTCGTAACTCGTCGCTTACTTTAATTTACACATCCTTTATTGAAAATGAATAACAATATTTGACATTAAGCTTCAATTCAGACGCTTAAAACTACGAGGTATTTATCATGCTTAAAAACTTTGTTCGCCTATTGGTCGCAGTTTCCTTGTTATTTTTAGCTGGGTGTTGCTGCATCCCTCCAGCCCCCACAGTAGCGGGTACATACACAGGGAGAATTCAAAGGTTATACAACGCTATTAATTATTCAGGGCCCGCTAGCATGACGATTACCATTGGCAATACGATGACGGGAACTTGGTCAGTCGCCCCTTTCAACTCGGCAGGAGCAATGCCCCCATTTGTCGTCAATTTAAGCGGCACTGTCGATAGCGCTGGTGTATTGACCGGGAATGGCGCGTTAGGTGCAACAGCAAACGTCATGCCGTTGACGGGTAATGTTGTTATCAGTACAGGCACCGTGTCAGGTACTTACAACTTTACTGGTGGCGTGCTCCCATTCCCAGGTACGTTTTCATTAGCAAAGTAATTTACAACACTTTTATTAAAAAAAAGTGACAATTACGCCTCTAGCCGGCGTATTTATTTCCTAATTAGCTATAAAAATAATAGCAAAAGATTAACTCAAACTACGCTTCATCCGAACCTCTTCCAGCTTCGCACCGCCTACTTCTACAGTCTTCAGCGTGGTCATTTCGCGTTTAAAACCGGCCATGTCGTAGAAGTGCAAGGCACGTTCGTTTTGAACGAGTACCCACAACGTGGCTTCTGTGAATTCCTCTTCTAGCATGCCTTCGCGGGCGGCATCCCACAGGGCTAGGCCTACGCCTTTGCCCCAATGCTCGGGGTCAACGTAAACGGCCCAGATTTCACCGGTAGTGGGTTTGGTTTTAGCGTCACGGGAGCGGTCGAAACCGACGAATCCGACGACTTTTTCGCCGGTTTTCGTGGAGCCCATGGCAACCCATACTTGTGGCTCAGAGTATTCGATGGCGTCGCGCCAGAAGGCTTGGCGCTTCTCGGTGGACAAGTTGTCTAAATGCTCATCGGCCATGATGCCAGCGTAGGCGATTTGCCAAGCGCGGATGTGGATGGCGGTGATAGCTGGGACATCGCCTTGCGTGGCGGGGCGAACGGTGATGTTTTGCATGATTTCGTATGGAATAAATTGAGGAATTTTGTAATTAGAATAGTGTGCAGGTACGATAATACCCATTCAAAACCAACTTAACTGGAGAAAAATCATGGCTAAAGGTCTCGGATCACAAAAAATGACAAAAAAACCCAAGAAAGACACGTCTGCGCCTAAAACAGTCTCGCTAGACGCGCCGCGCCCGACCGTGGTGACGCAAGTGCCTTTGCGCGGCAAAGCGGCTAAGTTGCCTAAAAAATAAAAGCTTTTGACTGCAGAACTGCCCTCCTCGACACCCGCTGAAGCACCAGCTCAGCCACCGGCTCAGGCTAGAAATCCCCTCCACGGCGTGACCTTGGAGGCGATGGTGACGGCGCTGGTGGCGCATTACGGCTGGGACGATCTTGGGCAGCGTATCCACATTCGCAGTTTTGTGCTCGACCCCAGTATTGCGTCTAGCCTTAAGTTTTTGCGCAAAACGCCTTGGGCGCGCGAGAAGGTGGAGAGCTTGTACCTGTTTATGCTGCGTGAGCAAAAGCGCCCTGTGCAACTGCGCCGCACGGACAGTCCGTCCTAACATTTAATTGTGCTACCGACCAAAAACGGCGTCGGTCCTAGCGTCGTCGGCTTGCCAAAAGACGAAACTAATCAATGGCGCACCATCACTGACTTCCTAGTTGACCGCTTTCAAGCCATTCCCCGAGCTACTTGGCTGCAACGTATGGCAGATGGCGATGTGCAAGACGAATTTGGCGTGCCCGTCACCCCATATCGCCTCTACCAAGACCACATTCGCGTCTATTACTACCGAGATTTGGAAGTTGAACCTCGCATTCCCTTTGACGAAGTGATCCTGCATCAAGACGAGCACCTCATCGTCGTTGATAAACCGCATTTCCTGCCCGTCACCCCGTCCGGTAAGTATCTGCAAGAAACCGTATTGGTGCGGTTGAAACGCAAGCTCGGCTTGGACGATTTAGTCCCCATCCACCGCATTGACCGAGACACAGCTGGCTTGGTGCTATTCTCAGTCCAACCCGCCACCCGCGACGCCTACCAAGCCCTGTTTCGCGACCGTGCGGTGCATAAAACCTACGAAGCGATTGCGCCGTTTCAACCCGATTTGGTCTTCCCCCTCACCCGCCACAGCCGCATTGTTGAAGATACATCTGAGGGCAGAGGTTTTATGACGCAAACAGAAGTAGAAGTCACTCCGAACGCCCAACCGAATGCATTAACCCACATCGAGCTACTTGAGATCAAAGGACAATTCGCCAAATACCAACTCAAACCCGTCACTGGCAAACGCCACCAGTTGCGCGTCCACATGCATGCGCTTGGGGTGCCGATTGTGGGAGACGGCATCTACCCTGTGCTGACGCCTGAGGGACAAATCGACTACGACAATCCGCTACAGCTGCTGGCGAAATTGATTGAATGGATTGACCCGATTACGGGGAAAGTTAGGCAATTTGAGAGTCGTCAAAATTTGACATTGAAATGAATAGCTGCACGATGCTTGGTTAGTTGCCTCAATCATCAATTCACAATCAATCAATCAAGCAAAGGTATAACAAAGCAGGAGTCAGCAGAGAGCTTTGTCCACTGCAATTGCTCACGTCTGTTCAACAGCTGTGCGTTGTATTGTGAGGTTTCCTTGATTGCATCCGCAGGAGTCGAACGGCGAAGGATGAAGCGCATGTTGCGACCGTCGCGTTTCAGGTTTAGCTCGGCTTGTGGCCAGTGCGATGGCAAGCAAGGAATGAAACTCAAATACTCAGGTCCAAGTTGCAAACCGAAAATTGACTCGACAGCGGCTCGGTGCATCCACGCTGCAGCGCCGGTGTACCAGCTCCAGCCACCGCGCCCCACATAGGGTGGTTGGCTATAAATATCACCCGCCATGACGTACGGCTCTATGCCATACGCAGCACCCTGCTTCGGGTGACTGGCGCGATGCGCGGGATTCAAATATGTGAAATAGCGGTAGGCTAAATCGCCATGCTCGCCGAGTTGAGGCAATGATGTTGCGAATTTAGCCTGAGCCATCAAAGCCCAGACGGCACCATGCGAATATTGCCCCCCGTTTTCGCGCACACCCGGCGGATAAGCCTGAATATAGCCTGCGCTGGGCGTTGCATGAACAAGCGGCGGGTCTAGTAATCTGATCAGTCCTGCATCAGGATCAATCAAATTTTTCTGCATACCTTCAAGCGCTATACGTTGCAGAGCTGGCGCTGCCACCCCCGATAAAACCGACCATGCTTGTGCAATCAAATCAATACGAGCTTCTGGGTTGAGGTGTGAACCAAGCGCTGAACCATCATCAAAGAACGCGCGTTTGAACCACTGACCATCCCACGCAGAATCAGCAAGCGCTGCCTTCCAACCTATGGCTGCTTTTTCCCAACTGAGCGCACGTGCAAGATTGCCACGCTCGCGAGCCAAAGGAGCAAAATCCTCCACCACTTGACACAAAAACCATGCCAACCATACAGACTCGCCACGTCCTTCGTGGCCAACGCGGTTCATGCCGTCATTCCAGTCGCCAGTCCCCATCAAAGGCAAGCCATGCACGCCGACCTTCAAGCTGTGATCAATGGCACGCGCTGCATGCTCGTAAACCGACGCTTCTTGGGTGCTAACTGTAGGTGAATAGTAGGCATCCTCAGCACCCTCTGGAATAGCAGATCCTTCAATAAATGCAACGCTTTGCTCCAACAAGGCAGAATCGCCAGTGGCACGCAAGTAGCGCACGCAGGCGTGTGGCAGCCAAAGTAAGTCATCAGAAAAATGCGTCCGAACGCCCGCACCGCCCGGAGCGTGCCACCAGTGTTGTACATCACCCTCGGGGAATTGGCGCGAAGCAGCTAGAACGATCTGTTGTCGAAGCATGTCTGGTGCCGTCCATGTCAGCGCCATAGCGTCTTGCAATTGATCGCGGTAACCATATGCGCCACCCGCTTGATAAAAAGCTGCTTTAGCCCAAATACGGCATGACACCGTTTGGTAAAGGAACCAGCGATTAACCATGACGTCAAAAAGTGGGTCTGGGGTTGTCACCTTGGTTGCACCCAGTAGCAAATCCCATTGATCGCGCACTTTTTCAAATCGCTGCTGTGCAGACTGGGCAGCTGCTAAAGTTGCAAGTTTCTCTGCAGCACGGACATTTTCAGCGTACCCCAGCAAAAAAACCCGCTGCTCAGACTCACCTGCTTTTAATTCAATACGTGTTGACAATGCAGCGCACGGATCTAGAGCATAGCCGCTGCGTTGGCCAAAATGGTCAGGCAAAACCATGCGGCCTCTCGCATCAAAGCATTCACGCCTATCGCATGTCCAGTCATCTACTTCGTTTTTATCGCTAGCCAACGCCAAAAATGCTGTGCCATCGCCAAAACCTGCCGAATGATCTCGTTGCGTGCATAGTAAAGCTGTAAGTTTTTGTTCGAGCGCACTGTCGACATTTGTATTTGTATCTGTCAAATCGGGCAAACGTTGGCGAAACATGGCGGTCTTCGTGGTGCTGCGATCAGATCGGTTTGCCCCCATCTTCCACTCTGCAATACCTACCAAACGCAGTCTAGTTGTCCGCTGACCGTGATTGATAATTTTGATCTGAATTTGTTTTACAGAGGTTTTAACATCCACACACCATGTCGCGGTGACATTCAAATCTCCGCGCTGATGGCTGATTTCGCTGTATCCCTGCCCGTGAGAAACGCTGTAAATGACGCCGCCATCACCACTTGCTGAAGGAGCCACACTCCAAATTTCCAGAGTTTTAACATCTTGGAGTAAAAACCATTCAGCTGGTGGATCGGCAACAGGGTCGTTAGACCAAGCTGTCAGCTGGTTTAAACGACTATTACCAGCCCAAGTGTAGCCACCGCCAGACTCGGACAAAAGCGCACCAAAATCTGGATTGGCTATAACATTAATCCAGGGCTTGATGGGCCGAAGTTGTGCGCTCACGTCAAATTTGAATGCGTTAGAAGATTCATCAAATCTTCCAATTGGCGCAGGTGCAGCGACACTAGCACGACTAACCAGTGGCACCACAGATGTCGATGTGCGGTATCTTTGTGCGAATGCAAGTTCATGTTGTTCAATCCACTCCTGCACATGGTGAACGAATGGTCGCCCATCTGCAACAAATCGGACACGCGCCAGCATTTGAAGCGTGCTAAATTCAGCCGCACTTACTTCGTTGGCGCGTAAAACATGCAAGCTGGCAGTCGAGCTGCCTGATGCACCTCCAAAATCAGCCACGTATCGTTCACGCAATGCAGTCATTTCGCGATGCAATGGCATTTCGTAGGAAATGGGTTCTGCGTTGATGACTACGACATCGCAAACAATGCTGCCCCATGACCACAAGCGCAAAGCTTGCACCAAAGAACGCAGCATGTTTAAGCCTTGCACAGAGCTTGTAGAAACCAAAATAATAGGCCGATCAGCAGAAATACCGAAACGCCAAAGCAATTTTCTGTCACAGACTTCAGGCATAGCACCCGCAGAATAAGCATCTCTATTGTTCGGATGCGTCAAACTCAGCACCAATGCAGTTGTTAATGATTGAATGGCTGCAAATTTTTCTGCACTGATGCCTAAACTACGTAAACGAATACTTGCCAAAGTAGCAGACATCAGCGACGCACGTTGCACGTGACTTAGCTGGCGATACTTGTCAATGACAGCACGCATTTTTTCTAAATTATCAGCAGCTGTCGTTGCAAAAGTCAGCTGCGCTTTACCGAAAGGTGCAATACTTAATCGCACAACCAATGCGCAAACAGGATCAAGACCTGTATTTAAAATGCCGTTTTCTGTGCTGTTAGCAGCACTGCTCACCAGTGAGTCAGGTAAAGCGTCGAAACTGGCCATAGGTTGAGCGACAGCATGGTTTCGGCCTAACCAGCGCTGACGATCTGTCTGCACACCCAAACTCACAACTTGCGGGTCGGTGATTGCCACAAAATGTGCAGCATGCAATCCTCGCTCGTTGGCTAAACGCGGTTTGCGCTCAAACAGAAGAGCTTCTTGCTCGGCCAGCCACCGAGCTTGCAGGAAAAGGTTGCTAAATGCCGGGTGAGATTCATCAGCTAGCGCGTTTGCCAGCGTCACTTCAAAAGCTGAGATGATCTCAATATCAATGGTTTGATTGCTCAGGTTTCGTAATTCAACGCGTCTAAATTCAATATCATCTTCTGGACTTACCCAGACTGTAGTATGCGCTTGCAGCTCAGGCCATTGGGCGTCAAAACACACACGGTCAGCATGAAATAAACAGCTGTAATGTGCTGCCGAATCGGGCGCGGGGTGTTGAGTAATAGAAACTGGCGCGGAAGAAACAAGTTCCGTAGGTCTGTCCCAACGTAAATATAAAAAACTGCCATAAGTATCTCGCAAAACATCGTCGCGCGAGCGCGTAATATTGTCTTGCCCCCAGCTGCTGCTCCCAGCACCGTTCGCACGTAAAGTGACCGAGTAACGTCCATTTGAAAGAACATGTGTGGGCTCTATAGCGGCAGCGCCGGGCCGCACATCGCGCAGCAAGCCAAGAGCCTTTTTTTGTAACAACTGCGGCGGAAGTGCTGGTGGTGGCAGATTCAAAATCGAAACTTCACGCGGTACGCGCTCATGTAAAAGTGAACTGACGGCCTCAATATAGGCATTCGCCATGCCCCAGCGACGTGGCGCAGAGTTGAGCAAAACGTTTGCAATTGCCACGATGGTCATACCTTGATGGTGTGCCATAAAGGTATCTACTGCCGTGAAATTTTTTGTCGTTGCTTGACGTTCATCAGTGTAGTCAAGCGCCTCAATAAACCCATAGTGAGCTCGGGTTGTAAGAGATTGAATGTGCTCAAAATTTAAGACTGCTGAATGCGGTGCAATTTGTGCTGCTAGTGCCGTAGCATAAGGAGCAACCACTAATTCAGCAGGTGACGTTCTGCGCAGTGCAAGCCGAGGAACGCCCTGCGGCGCATACTGATAGGCGAGAGTTTCGTCGCTTGCAGCATAAGCTGACTCAGACATTCCCCAAGGCACATTGCGATCTTGAGCAAATTCAATTTGTTCCTGAAGTGCAGCACAACATGCATCATGTAACACACTTCCAAGCGGCTCATCAAGCACCAGAGACGGCATAAGGTACTCAAACATCGAGCCAGACCAAGATCTCAAACCAGCATGTTTGCCCACCGCAAATAGTGGACGACCCAAAGCAGCCCAATGGTTAACCGGTACATCACCTTTTGCAATTGCTAGCAAACTTGTTAGACGTGATTCAGAAGCCAATAGGTCATAAAAGCTGCTATCAAGCTTCTGATCTTCAACTCGAAAGCCTATGTGCAGCAAGCGACGTTTACTGTGATACAGAAAACTATAATCTGCTTCCCATGCCATTTTTTCAAAATCATTTGCTAAGGCCTTCAAACTTTGTTCGATGTCATTGGCAACTCTTTTTGGAACTGCATATTCCGCCTTAATATCGAGCCGATATGAGCGCAACGTAGCCAAGTAATCTGAAAGACATGAATACAACTCATCGTATAAAGGTGTTTGTAACTTTACGTGATCAGTCTTTAAATCAAGCTCTAGAGTGGCATCTTGCAACAACTCATCCGTGTGATTCGCACTCTCAGCAAACTCCACCAGAGGGTTTGGCATAGCTAACAATCGCGCCAATGCTGTATCGTTGCCGAGGGTTGATGTGTTTAAAGCTGCGATCCGCTTCCTTGAAGTATGTAATGCTCTATTAAAAGCTTTTCTGTCATTTGGCGCCTGCGACAACTCCAAACAGGCTTGTGCTACTGCAAGTAAGTGACCGCTCAGGTTACCACTGTCCACTGTAGACACGTATTTTTGCAACAGTGGTGCTAGGGTCTGAGTGTCATACCAGTTAAGGAAATGCCCTCGAAAGCGTTCTAGCTTAGACATCGTATCGTACGTCGCTTGCAGACGCTGGATCAATTCTTGCGTACCAATCCACCCAAATTGTCGAGCACAAACTGTACTTAGCAGATAAAGCCCCATGTTCGTAGGTGATGTGCGGTGCGCTACGATATCGTGAGGCGAAGTTTGCAGATTGTCGGGCGGTAAATAGTTGTCTTGTGCAACTACACAGCGCTCAAATAGTCGCCAAGTGTCTCGCGCTATATCCTCTAAATAAGATTTATCTTTGTCAGCTAGTTTAGTATTTTGAAATTTTTCTCGTGGTCGGCTAACCCACCATGTTGACAACGGTGAAGCGGCCCACACCAAACAAAGCGCTGCTGACGTTACAGGAAAAGGTGTATCAAAAGTTAGTAATAAGATCAGCAGCACAAGCGCCAAAGCAGGTTCTTTCCAATGCTGGCGTAAGAGATCGGGTAATTTTGTCTTGGCCGAGGCTTGCACAGTGGCGGCAGTAGTCCATTGCAATAAAAGCTGTCGGCTGATATTTGTACGATATAGCGCACGAGCGATGGCATCTAAAGCCAATATTGCTTGCTGCAGCAACTGAACAATATGCCATAAACCACCGAACAACGCACGTAGCAAATCGGTGAATGCTTGACGATAAAAAAACAACCTCGCCAGATCATCTCGACTGGGTGCAAACCCCGATATTGCACCCATCAATGGTCCTGCAGAAAACGCGGCAACGATCAAACCCAAAGCAACAAAAGGAGACACTGTAGAGCCAATTAGCGCCAATATCAGCAAAATCAACGACATGGGTGCCACCAGAGAACGTCGTAAGTTGTCAATCATTTTCCAGCGATTGATAGCACGCACCGAATAACGTTCGGAACTAAAGATAAACGGCAACAGCTGCCAGTCGCCACGCATCCAACGGTGTACCCGCGAGGCAGCTACATCGGCATGAAAAGGGGCATCCTCGATCACGGTGATATCTGTCACCGCAGCACAACGAACCAGTGAGCCTTCGAGCAAATCATGACTCAGCACTTGCCCATCCGGTAACCGACCCGTTAGTACAGTATGCATCGCCTGCACGTTCAACAGACCTTTGCCAGTAAACGTGCCCTCTCCAAACATATCTTGGTACACCTCGGAGCTTGCAGCACTGTAGGGATCTATGCCGCATTGACCAGCAAACAACCAGTGGTACAGCGTGAACTCTTTGGGCGACGGAAGTGGTGTAGCAACGCGCGGTTGCAATATGCCATAACCGCTTGTAATGATGTGTTTATCACAGTCAAACACGGGCTGATTGTGCGGGTGTGCGGCTATGCCCACCAAATCGCGTAGCCTTCCTGGGGGAAGTTGCGTATCACTGTCGAGGGTAACAATGTATTTAGTGTCGCCGGCTATCAAAGATAGATCGCCTAAATCAATAAAACTGCTGTTCACCCCCAGCGCCAACGTTTTCACAAGTAATTCCAGCTTGCCGCGCTTACGCTCCCATCCGATCCAGCGTTGTTCAGTATCACTAAAATGACGCTGCCGTTGCAGCAATATAAAACGCGGCGCTGAGCCCTCAGCACCGGGGTAACGTACATTCAGTTGCTCTAATTGATCACAGGCTAATTTTAGTAAGGCATCATCACCCACCAAAGTTTCAGTATCAGCATCTACCCAGTCGGTCAGCATGGCAAATTGCGCATGACTTTCAGGATTAGCGAGGTAGTGAAGCTGTAAACGATGCGCCAAATCCTGAACCGCTGCTACGCTAGATAACATCGCGGGAATGACCACCATCACTCTGTGATCTATTGGTATGCCGTTCACAAAAGCCAAGCGTGCCAAGTGTCTAGGTCGTACGGATTCGCTTATCAAACGGTTGATGACTGCCAATACGGCTTCAGAGGCCGGAAACGCCATAACGACGGCGCTAATGAGAATAAGCCATATTGATGCGGCAGTGGTACTTTGCCAAGCACTCCCTCCAAATTGTAGCCAAGCAACCAATGCAAAAGTTACTAAAAAGAGCGTGATCAAATAGCTGTATACAGGCAGATAGCGCAACACCAGTGCCTCTAGTGAAACATGCCGAACTTTTATTCCGAGCAGAAGCATGAATTCATGCCTGCCTGCACCACCAAGCCAATGGCTAGCCTCTTGTCCGGGATCATCACTACTTGACGAATCATGCATCCTATCCAGCAGCTTCTGCGCCACATCTAACTCTGATTGGCCACTTCGTTTTGCAAGTTGCTCGATGCCATGCAGGCTCTGGTCACGAGTTGTGTTGTCTTCAGCTTCAAATATAGGCGAACTTAGCATTAAACGCATCAATGCACTTGTTCGAGCGACTATATCCGTCCAATCTGCATCACCGATCGCTCTTAATGCGGTGATAGCGTTGCGCATGCTCAAATTATCTGCTGCCTGGTCGGCTGGACGCTGCATTAGGACGGATGCCAAATCGGGCATCACGCTGAGGATCCACGTGTTGTACGTTGTATTTTCAGTTGTTTGGCTATGCTGTAAACGCAATGCCATTTGGCTTAAAAACATCTGCCCCACACCGCGCTGATTGAGCAGTCCGAGTAGTTGGTTAAGCTCAAACAAGGTAAATTTTTCGATATCATCGCAACATAAATTGGCTACTTCACGGGCCGCTTTGTTGATAGCCACCCGCTCAGCCAAACGGCGTAAATTTTCAATCAAGACTACCCTTAGAGTCGTGGGTAATGCCCACATTTCACTCAAATTAAGCGCTCTTTTTTCTTGGTACGCCGTCAAAAATTGACTCAACAAAGCTTCGTCAAACGCACTGTCCGTATGCGCGACAAAAGCCCAAGCCACACCATAAACACGTGGTAAGCCAGCGAGTGGTTCGTCAAGTAAGACCGGCAGCCCTCGAAAGTAGCTTCTGGGCAGCCCTTCATGTATTTCTTTGAGTTGAGATTCAATCAGATGAAAATTATCAAGCAACCACTCTGCAGCTGGGCTGATGTCGTAACCTGTACTTGCCTGCTCGCTGATGTAGCTTTGCGCTTCTTCTAAAACACGGATATTGCTATTAAGACGCGGAAAAAATACCATTGAACGCGTGTTAGCAAAATCGGCATCGTGCGTCAGCGCTAGGCTATGGCCATGTTGTACAAAACGCTGAACACCAAATAGCTCAGACCGAATCGGTGGTTCGACAACGCCCCGCTTAGCATCCAATATCTCACATAGCGAATTCGGCGCGTCAGTCAGATAGCACTGCAACTCGAATTGAGCCATGGCTATACAACCAAAGAGTAGCTACCGATCAATATAAAAGCAACTACCACTGTCGTTACAAAACGTCTCACCATAAAACTATGGAGTAAATCAACCCCACAGCGCATGGCAAAGAGTTTTTTATTTACAACTTTGCAATGATCGAGATGCTTACTTAAGGCAGAAGCATCACCGAGTAAATAAATTGGGCTAAAACTCAGCTCGTTGGCGCTCCACAACGGTAGTACATCTGTATATTTGTTCGTTAGTATCTTCATTAAAACTCCTTCAGAAGATCTTAAATGCAGGCACTCCTCCTGTATGTCAGACGAATTGAAGCAAGCGTGTAGGACAAATACTTTCCTGCTTAATGAGAGAGGTTTATTTGTAATTTGTTACAGTTTCAAGTCGCGTAAAAATTGACGAAATTCGACGCCCACTTCTGGATGTTGCAGCGCAAGCTCAACAGTTGCTTCTAAAAAACCTTCTTTGCTGCCACAGTCATAACGTTTTCCAATGTATTGATAAGCGTAGACATGCTGAATTTTCAACAAATTTGCAATCCCGTCAGTCAATTGAATTTCACCCAATGCACCCGCTTTTTGTTGTCTGATTTGGTGAAATATTTCTGGCGTCAAAATGTATCTTCCGGCTACAGCCAACGTTGAAGGAGCTTCTTCTGGTACGGGTTTTTCAACAATCTGGGTTACTCTGCTAATACGCGGCTCAATCATCTCGCTCGCCACGATGCCGTAACGACCAACCATCTCTAATGGAACTTCTTGAACCGCTAAAATTGACGCTCCAAATTGGGCATGTATCTTGACCATTTGCGCCAAAACTGACAAACCTTTCGCATCTTTCTCGTCGTTGGGTGCTGGGTTCACCATCAAATCATCAGCCAGCAGAACGGCAAAAGGCTCATTTCCAACAATATGTTCTGCACATAAGACGGCATGTCCCAATCCCAAAGGACTGGATTGACGCACATACGAGCAATCCATGTCCTGCGGTTTGATGGCTCTAATCAACGCTAAAAGTTCATGTTTTTGACTAGCTTCTAACTCTTTTTCAAGCTCTACTGCAGTATCAAAGTGATCCTCAATCGATCGCTTATTGCGTCCCGTCACAAAAATCATGTGCCTAACGCCTGCAGAATACGCCTCCTCAATGGCGTACTGAATCAGTGGCTTATCTACCACTGGCAGCATTTCTTTAGGCTGCGCCTTGGTAGCAGGTAAAAACCTTGTCCCAAGGCCTGCTACTGGGAAAACAGCCTTCCTCACAGGCGCCCTAGCTATATTTGGTTTATTCTTTGTTGCAAGATTTGATGTGGCCATAATTCCTCCCTAAAAATATCCAAACCATCTTAATCTGAATCTGAATCTCGTAGACAGATCGAGAACACGAAGCTCTGTTTTCCTACACACACTTGCTGAAATTTCTTACACGTCGATTCAAAGGTTTGACTCGGTTATATAAAAAATATCGTGGTTTTATAGCAGATTTGAATTTTATTTTTAACCCCTGACACCCGACTGCCACTACGCTGTCAGTAGCCCCTTTTCACAATCAAGAATCCATCAACTTAAAGGAGTCTTTAATGAAAAACGCAATCAGCTGATGGTGTGGATCGCGCGCTGATGTCCATACAGGTCGAAGTCCATACGTTGGTCGCCACGGTGCGTTTGGCGCAAGTTTAGCTAGACCCGTAATAATATTTTTTCGTTAGAAGCTGGCAAAGGGTTGGCAGATTTTCTGGGAAAAGCGGGTGCTAAAGATCTTTTATAACGCAATAATGCTACATTTTTTATAGCTATTTAGGCAATTAATACGCCGGCTAGAGCCATATTTATGCATTAATTTAACATTATTAACTATTTGTGTAGAGAATTTACCCCATCGTGTAGAAAAATTCCTCTTTCACCACTTTCCCATTCGCCACGGTGTACAAAGCTGCCTCGTCCATAACGAAGCGTTTGTTGTCTGGTTTGAAGGTCACGTCGTAGGTGAAGCGGACGATAAATCGGTCGCCGTGTGGCCACGGACCATCGGCTTTGGCAGAATGAACAGTGTGATTATCCACCCACCACTTACCTTTACCCAGCACGCCAGCAATTCCCTTGGTCGTCGCATCTTGACCCGGAGGTGCGCCCGCTTCGACGCTGACGATGTCTGCAGAAAACAAGGTATTCACTGCTTCGTCGTTTTTACCTTCACGGCACAGTTCAACCATTTTTTGACCAATTTCAAGGGTATTCATAGTCGCTCCTAGATGATGTGTTAGATTGCAAAGCTTATCACTTTCGATCAATTGAAGGGTTAACTATGCAGCAAATTGAAACAGATTATCTGATCATAGGCAGTGGCGCATCGGGCATGGCTTTTGCTGATACCTTACTGCAGGAAACGCAAGGCACGGACACACACATCACCCTCGTTGACCGCCACGCCAAGCCGGGCGGGCATTGGAACGATGCTTACCCGTTTGTGACGCTGCATCAACCCTCCGCTTTTTATGGCGTCAATTCATTGGACTTGGGTGTCAACCGCAAAGACGCCATTGGCCCCAACCAAGGCTTGTACGAGTTGGCTTCTGGCCCA
>JANPLX010000058.1:0-41637 GCA_031422495.1 Polaromonas sp.
TTGCCTAATCAGCTATTAAAAATATAGCAATAATGAAAATAACTTGAATTAAATATGCCGCGATTCCACTGCCCCACACCGTTGCAAACTGGCGAAGTCGTCGCGCTTCCAGCTGGTGCAGCACGCCACGTGCAGGTGCTGCGCATGCAGCCAGGCGGTAGCATTATTTTGTTCAACGGTGCAGATTTGGGTGGTGAGTTTCAAGCGACGATTGAGCACATGGGGCGCAGTGAGGTGCGGGTGTTAGTGGGTGCTCACTCTGCTGTTGAGCGAGAGCCTGCAAGGCAAGTTCATTTGACTGTCGGCGTGCCGGCGAACGACAGAATGGATTGGTTGGTCGAAAAAGCCACCGAATTAGGCGTTACCAGCATCCAGCCGGTGATGACGGAGCGCAGCGTTTTACGGCTCAGCGGCGAGAGAGCGGACAAAAAGCGTGCACATTGGCAAGCTATCGCCGTGGCTGCTTGCGAGCAGTGTGGATGCAACCAAGTGCCCACCATTCATGCGGTGCTGACTTTGAATGCATGGTTGGCCGCTCAAACCTTGCCTGCTAACATAAATGTTAGATCTGCGCGCTATCTGTTGTCGTTGCGGTCTGGCACCCAAACTTTGGGTTCGCTCATTGGGGAAAGCACATCATTTGCGACGTTTTTATCGGGTCCTGAGGGCGGGTTGAGCTTGGCTGAAGAAGATGCGGCCGTGGTTAAAGGATTCCTGCCAGTGAGCTTAGGAAACCGCGTTTTGCGCGCTGAAACGGCGGGTTTGGCAGCGCTGGCTGCTTTGACCTTAGACTAACTCTTCCATCCGCTACGGCCCATCCAATCACGTCAGGACACCCTTGAAACGCAATCTCTGGCTACTTGCCATCGCCCAAGGGCTGTTTTTAACCAACAACGTCACCTTTATCGCTATCAACGGCCTGGTCGGTCTTAGCCTCGCGCCGCTGGGTTGGATGGCGACTTTGCCCGTCATGGGCTACGTGGTTGGCGGCGCTCTTAGTACGGGTTTAGTCGCCAAATCGCAAAGTCTGTATGGACGCAAAAAATCATTTTTACTGGGTTTGTTGGTCGGTTTGTTGTCTGCTGCTGTGTGTGCGTATGCAGCCTATAGCCGGCAGTTTTGGCTGCTGGTGGCCGCTACAGTGGTTGCGGGTTATTACAACGCCAATGCGCAGCTGTACCGTTTTGCCGCAGCAGAATTGGCGACGACAGATTTCAAAGAAAAAGCCGTATCTTTGGTGTTGGCCGGCGGGCTGATTGGGGCGGTGGCCGGGCCGAATTTGGCCTTGTGGACCAAGTCGATGTTTGCCACGCCCTTTGCCGGCGCCTATTTGGCTTTGGTTTTTGTTGCTTTGTTGTCTATGTGGGTCGTCTCGTCCATCAATTTTCCAGCGCACATCGCAAAAAGCAAGGCCGAATTGGCTAAAAATGGTGGTCGCCCTCTGTCAGAAATTATGCGTCAGCCTGTATTTATCGTCTCAACCATGGCAGCAGCGCTGGGTTACGGCGTGATGAATTTGCTCATGGCGGCCACACCCATCGCGATGCAGCAGTGCGGTTTGCCGTTTTCAGACGTGGCACTTGTGCTGGAGTGGCACGTCATCGGCATGTTTGCACCTGGGTTTTTTACGGGGCATTTGATCAAGAAATTTGGGGTGCTGCAGATCATGGGTGTGGGGGTGCTGCTTAATTTGATTTGTATCTTGATTGCTTTGTCGGGGCAAGATTTGCACCAGTTTTTAATCGCCTTGTTTTTGCTGGGTTTAGGTTGGAATTTCTTATTCACGGGCAGCACCACCTTGGCGCTTGATACTTACACACCTGAAGAAAAAGACCGCGCGCAGGCAGCGATTAATTTCTTCACGTTTGTGGTTTTGGCGCTCAGTTCGTTCGCCTCAGGTGCTTTGGTAACGACAAAAGGCTGGACTTTATTAAATATTGGATCGCTTTTCCCGATATTTATCACAGGTGCAGCACTTTTGTGGCTTGCATACAAACGCAGTGCCAGTCACAATGCCGTGTCTTGACAATTATTAAGGCTAGCTAGGCGGTAGAAGCTTGGTTATTCGCGGTAACTTTTTACCTTTTGAACCTTTATAAATAAGGAAACATCATGGGCTTACTCGATTCAGTTTTAGGTGCGGTATTGGGCCGTGGTCAGCAGCAGGCTCCTGCAGCTGGTGCGGGCGGTTTGGGCAGCATCATTGGCATGATTGCCAACAATCCACAAATTTTGTCCACGATCACAGGCATGTTGAGCAACGACGGCGGCCAAGGCGGTTTGGGTGGCTTGGTGGGCAAGTTTCAGCAAGCTGGCTTGGGTGATGCGATGGGTTCTTGGATCGGCACGGGTGAAAACCAAGCGGTGACTGGTGACCAAATCGGTGGCGCCTTGGGCGGCGACGTTTTGGCTGGCTTGGCCAAGCAAATGGGCGTGAATTCTGGTGATGCTGGCGGCATTTTGGCGCAAGTTTTGCCAGAGTTAATCAATAAAATGACACCCACTGGTCAAGCTCCAGCTGGCGGTTTGGGCAATATGGGTGATTTAGCAGGTATGTTGGGTGGCTTGCTGAATAAAAAAGCCTAAGCAGCTTTTGGGAATTGTTGATCAAGCCAAGTTTTTAAAACTTCAAAAACTTGCGCTTGATCGGTTTCATTAAAAAGCTCGTGAAACATGTGTTCAAAGGCTTTTGCCGTTACACAGCTGGGTGCGGCGGCAGCGAAAGCGCGACTTCCCGCGGGCTTCACTAATTTATCTTCACCTGCAAACACCAGCAAAGTTGGCGTTGTCCACTGAGAAGCCGCTTGAATCGTTGCAGCGCCAGAAGTCGCAATCACATGTGCCAATTTTGGCGATATGCGGTCATGCCCCAAAGGGTCAGCCACATAAGCCGCTACTGTGGCTGGATCATGGCTGATGAAGTTGGCATCTAAACCATTGCCGATGCACAAGTCAGGTGCAATTTTCGGCAAAGTTGCTAACAAAAACTTCTGGATCATATTCAATCCTGGGTCTAGCGCGGGAGAAGACATGACAAGTGCGTCTACAGAAGACTTGTTGAGGGATACATATCGCCCCACCACCCCGCCACCCATGCTGTGTCCAATCAACACCAAGGGCAGGCCAGTTGGAAAAGCTTGCCGTGTTTGAGTAATCACTTCGGCTAGGTCGTTCAGCATGCTGTTGTCTTTTGGCAGAACACCGCGTTTACCTGTCGATAAGCCATGTCCAACATGGTCATAACCGCGCACTGAAAATCCCCATCCGTTCAGATGCTGTGCGACATGTGCATAGCGCCCCATATGCTCGCCCAAGCCATGTACAAGTAAGGCTGTACCTCGCGGGTTTTGCGCAGCAGGCAAAGGCCAGTCGTACACAGCAAGCGTTTCGCCGTCACTAGAGCTCAGTGTCGACATGATTGGGGCTGGAAGTGGAGACATGGTATCAACCTCTGTAATCAACGATTTATGACTTAGATGAAGCTGCGAAATGCTAATCCACTCAGCGCAGACGTAAGCAACACAGGAATCACGCCAATTTTGAAGCGAATCAATGCAATCGCAGCGGCGACAGCGACAGCCACTGAAAAGTAATCCAACCTTCCCCAAATACTGCCAGACAAGTCAGTCTTAACAGCAATATGCGCTATAAAAAACAAAGCAAGTGAGGCAATAACACCGACAACTGCAGCTGTAATAGCAGTTAATGGCGCGGTAAATTTGAGATTATTATGCGTCGTTTCAACCAATGGACCACCCGCCAGAATGAATAAAAATGAAGGCAAAAAGGTAAACCACGTCACCACGGTAGCTGCCAAGGCAGCACCCAGAAACAAGCTTTCAGGTCCTAAAACTTGTTTTGCCCAACCACCTAAAAACGCAACAAATGCCACCACCATGATGAGCGGTCCGGGCGTGGTCTCCCCCAAAGCTAAACCATCAATCATTTGGGAGGCAGTAAGCCAAGAAAACTGTTCAACAGCACCTTGGTGCACATAAGGCAAAACAGCATAAGCGCCGCCAAACGTGAGAAAGGCCGCTTTGGTGAAAAACCATGCCATTTGCGTTAACACGCCATCCCAGCCTTGGTAAGCCATCAAGATAGCCATTGGGAAGAGCCACAACACAGCACCGGCCACGAGGACAGCAGCTAAGCGAGATTTTTTGAACACCGCATGCTCGGGCGTAGGCGTGTTATCGTCAATCACAGCAGGTCTGACTGCTCTGAATGAAGAAGATTTAGAAGCGTGGGCAGTTGCAGTTGAAAATTGCAGAGGTGCAAACTTTGCACCAAAAACTCCAACCAAAGCAGCACAAATCACAATCACTGGAAAAGGCAAGTGCAAAAAATACAAGGCTAAAAAACTCAATACAGCTACCGACCAAAGTAAGGGAGCTGTGCTCGGTGTTTTAAGCGTTTTAGAGCCAATCCGATGCACCGCTTGCACCACAATCGCTGCTACTGCAGGTTTGATGCCATACAGCAAAGCTGCGACCCATGACACTTGTCCAAACACCACGTAAACGTAGCTCAAACCGATCAAAATGAACAGCGAAGGCAATACAAACAGCACGCCCGCCACCACGCCACCCCAAGTGCGATGCAAAAGCCAGCCTATGTAGATGGCAAGTTGCTGTGCTTCAGGCCCAGGCAAAACCATGCAATAGTTCAATGCATGTAAAAAACGGTTTTCAGAAATCCAACGCTTCTCTTCCACTAATTCTTTGTGCATGATGGCGATTTGCCCTGCAGGGCCACCAAAGCTGATGAATCCGAGCTTGAACCAAAATTTCAAAGCCTCAGAAAAAGGAACACTTGTTTGGTTGTCCAGATTTGTGCTCATGCTGGTTTCCCATTATCTGGCTCAGTTGTATTGGCGTTTTTGTTCATCAGTGGAAGCCCAGCAGATCGCCAATTTTCAATCCCATCTTGCAAATAGTTTGCTTTGATGCCGCGCTGTCGCAAGGTAGCCATTGCTTCTTGACTTACTTCGTGTCCATGTACACAGTACACAACGACTGAGCCGGTCTTTGGTATCTCAGTAGCCCATTCTGTAATTTTCAGAGGATCACCGCGTATGGCGCTGGGTAAAGTGTATTCAGATGTTAGATACGCAGGATTTTTGCGCACGTCAATAACCAGAGGAGCAGAATCGCTCAGCAGCTGTGCGGCAAGTTCAGGGGCGGAAATTGAAAATTCAGACGGTTTTGTGGTGTCCATGATTTATCCATTTAAGGTTACAGCCATTGGACGGGACACCGTCTTGGAGCTCATAAGAGCTCGATACCGGGGGGCTTTTGCCCCGATATGTAAGCGTAACACAAAATCAAGTAATGACTATCTAGAAAGCAAAAAAACCGAAGTGCCTGCTAGAAGATTCGGAATAAACCGAAGTATGCGACCTTCCTGCATGCCAAAGCTATCTTGCACTTTCAGCCCATTATGCAAAGCAAGTTCACGCAAGTCTGCATGCGTGCCAACGCGAATATTGGGCGTGTCGTACCATTGGTAAGGCAAGCGTCTCGTCACAGGCATGCGACCCATCAAAACACTGAGTCGATTTGGCCAATGCGCAAAATTAGGGAATGCAACAATACCTAGACGACCTACTCGCGCTGTTTCACGCAGCATCACCTCGGCATTACGTAAATGCTGCAGGGTGTCTATTTGCAGCACTACATCGAAAGAAGCATCGTCAAACAGTGCCAAACCTTCATCCAAATTGAGTTGAACCACGTTAACGCCACGTTTGACGCAGGCCAATACATTCGCATCGTCAATTTCAATGCCATAGCCTGTGCATTGGCGATTGGTTTGCAAGTAAGCAAGCAGCTCACCGTCACCACAACCAAGGTCGAGAACGCGCGAACCAATAGGTACGAGTTGAGCAATAGCATGCATGGTGGCAAGATCACTCATACCGCAACTTTCCCGTTAATTTCATACTGTATGCTATTAAAATAAGAGCTAACTAAGCTAAAATAACGTGAATCATCTAGTAAAAACGCATCGTGCCCGTGTGGTGCATCGATTTCCGCATAGCTCACTTCTCGGTTGTTATCAAGCAGCGCTTTTACCAGTTCACGGCTACGCGAAGGCGAAAATCGCCAATCAGTTGCGAAGCTAACCAGTAAAAATTTCGCCTTTGCAATTGCCAATGCCTTGGTTAAATCACCACCGTATTTACGAGCAGGGTCAAAATAATCCAAGGCACGCGTGATGAGCAAATAGGTGTTGGCGTCAAAGTACTCAGCAAATTTATCACCTTGGTGACGCAAATAACTTTCAATTTGAAATTCAACATCCAGTGTCGAATAGTTATAAGCATCTGTATTGCTGCTTTTTCCTGCAGCAGCATCGATGCCAAGAGATTGTTTGAGTTGGCGGCCAAATTTGGCATTCATCACATCATCACTCAGATAAGTGATGTGTCCTACCATGCGCGCAATGCGTAAACCGCGCTTGGGTATAACGCCGTGATCGTAAAAATGACCTTCGTGAAAATCTGGGTCAGTCACAATGGCGCGGCGAGCAACTTCATTGAACGCAATATTTTCCGCCGTTAAATTGGGCGCACTCGCAATGACCACTGCATGTCGAACGCGATCGGGGTATTGCAGTGTCCAGCTCAGTGCCTGCATGCCGCCTAGGCTGCCTCCCATGAGTGCGGCCAGTTTTTTAATGCCCAGTTTATCCATCAACAAGGCTTGTGCGTTAACCCAATCTTCTACGGTAACAACTGGAAAGTCAGCGCCATAAATTCGTTGGGTATCTGGGTTGACATGCATAGGGCCTGTTGAGCCAAAGCAAGATCCTAAATTATTAACGCCAATGACGAAAAAATGATTGGTATCGACTGGCTTGCCCGGACCAATCATGTTGTCCCACCAGCCAGTAGATTTTTCTTGTATCTTGCTATCGGCATTTGGATACACCCCAGCTACATGGTGCGAAGCGTTCAATGCATGGCACACCAATACTGTATTTGATTTGTCTGCGTTGAGCGTACCGTAAGTCTCAAAAGTAAGATCATAGTCGCGAATGCTTTTACCACTTTGCAGCAAAAGCGGCTCATCAAAATGAAGAGATTGCGATTGAACTATCATTGTCATGGGCAAGGCTTGCTAGAAGGCTTTAGAACTTAGGAAACTCAGCATCAGATTTTGTCGTATATCGAAACAGATACTGCGGTTTGTTGTTGAGTCGCAAATGAATGCGTCCTAAGTATTCACCCAAAACGCCAATAAACAAGGTTTGGAAACCACTGACCAACAAAATTGTGACAATGATAGAAGCCCAACCTTTGGATTCTGCTGGATAGAGAAAGTTGCTAATAACAATAAAAACAGCACCAAAGAAGCCTAGCAAAGCAACAATAGCGCCCATCACCGTGACCATACGCAAGGGCACAATCGACGTACCCGTTACCATTCGCAGCCAAAGTGAAATTGATTTTTTGAAACTGTAATTACCTTCACCAAAGGCGCGATTGCCATGCTGAATTTCAACCGTATCGATGCGCCGTGTGATATCTAAAATCAGCCCATCCAAATAAGCAAAGGGGCCCTCGTGACTGCGAATTTGATCTACCACACCGCGCTTGAGTGCTTTGAAAGACGATAAATACAAGCCTTTTGGTTTGGACAATAACCACGAAGCCATCAAATCATTGAACTTACTGCCCGCAATCTTCCAAGCGGCATGTTGCCTGTTGGCGTAATTTGTATAGCAAACGTCAGCACCAGCTGCCAGCTTATCCAGCATGCTAGGAATAGCTTCGGGAGGATGCTGTAAATCATCATCCATCAAAACAATATATTGTCCCGAAACAAGGTTCAACCCAGCCATGATGGCATTGTGCTGACCAAAATTTCTAGATAGCGTTGCACCTTGAACAAAAGCATGCGTTTTTGCAAGCCGTTGAATCACCTCCCAGCTGTTGTCTGGACTGCAATCGTCCACCAAGACCAACTCAAAACTATTGGCATAGGCTGAATTAGCCATACTTTCGCCGATACGTTTGACTAACTCATCTAAGCCGCCATCATTTTTATAAACGGGGATAAGAATGGAAACAATTGCGACGTTTAAAGTAGCAGGTAATGGATTTAATACATTAGCAGAATTTTGTGAGGCAATGCTTGACATGGTAACTATTGTAGCTTTGCCTTATAGACTAAATACTGACAGGTACAATGCCTTGCTCAAGTCATATTTTCATAGCTAAAACCATTATGAAGCTCATCTCAGTCGTACTTTCAGGCGGCGCTGGCACGCGTTTGTGGCCAGCATCGCGCCAAGCCTACCCCAAGCCATTTCTCAGCCTAGGTGGCAGCCCGTTGCTACAGCAAGCAGTCGAGCGTGGCCAAGCTTGCGGAGCTGATGAAACTTTGATTGTTACCAATCAGGACTATCTTTTTCTCACCCGCGAAGTGATCGCGAATCTTGAGAATCCACCTAAAACCAGCTATATGCTAGAACCCAAAGGCCGCAATACCGCGCCTGCTATTGCATTAGCAGCCCTTGCGTGCCAGCAGTCGCACGGCGCAGACGTGGTGATGATGGTGCTACCAGCAGACCATTTGATTCCAGATTCTGAGTCTTTTGTATCCAATGCGTTAGAGGCAGCTAGGCACGCTTTGCTGGGACAATTGGTCGTTTTTGGTATTTCACCAACAGCACCTGAAACTGGTTTTGGTTATATAGAAGTTGCAAAAATCGAAAGAACGCCGCAAAAAGCGCTGCGCTTTGTAGAAAAGCCTGATGCGGCTACGGCTTCGCAGTACCTGAGTACGGGTCGCTATTATTGGAACAGCGGCATGTTTTGCTTCACCGCTGGCGCCATCTTGCAAGCATTCAAAGACCATTCTCCTGAAGTTTTAGCAGCGGCTGAGCTCGTGATGCAGAGCGCACAAACTCAAAATTCTGCGTCTGACACTACGATAAATGTTAGAAAAATCGATGATTCTGTGACGAGATTTGATTCCAAAGCATTTGCGCATCAGCCCGATATTTCGATTGATTACGCCATCATGGAGCGAGCTTCTAATGTCACCTTGGTGCCAGCCAAGTTTGGCTGGAGTGATGTAGGTGCTTGGCCTGCCGTAGCCTTGGCGCATACAGCTGACGCCAGTGGCAATACGTTTGAAGCCAATGTCGTTGCCGTGGATACCACCCGCACGCATGTTCAAGTTAGCAGCCACACCCCAAAAGTTGTTGCCACCGTGGGGGTGCATGATTTGATCATTGTTGACACGCCAGATGCCTTGTTAGTCGCTCACAAAGACCATGCGCAAAAAGTCAAAGCCATAGTTGACGAACTCAAAGAACGTAAACACGAAAGCACGCAGCTTCCAACCACAGTTCACCGGCCGTGGGGCACCTATGCCTCGTTGAAAGAAGAGTCAGGCTACAAAGTTAAACGCATCACGGTGAAACCTGGCGAATCACTGAGTCTGCAATACCACCACCAGCGCGCTGAGCATTGGGTGGTCGTGCAAGGCATAGCTATTGTGCAAATCGGTGAAATAGAGCACCGAACCGAAGTCGGCCAATACCACTACATTCCATTGAAAGAGAAGCACAGACTCACCAATATTGGCAAGAATGAGCTGGTGCTGATTGAGGTGCAATGCGGTGCCTATTTAGGCGAAGACGACATCGTTCGATTAGCTGATATGTATGGCAGAGCTTGATAGGTAATACTAGTAGCTTGACTTTTGCTATATTTATAATAGCACATTAGGCAACAAATACGCTGGCTAGAGGTTGATTTACTATCCGGAGAGCGGTATTTTATCGATCAATTGTTTGGCACTTTGAGCCCAAGTCAAAATCGGAATCAGCTTTGAATCGGGCACTTGCTTGTTTTGATACAATTTTCGCCAAGCTTCAATCGCGTAAGCTAAATCTTGCGCAGACAAGCCTGTGAAGTAAAAAGCATGATTGCCTGCTACCTCTCGGAATACAGGTAAATCTCTGGCGAGTATGGGTATACCTTGCTTGGCCGCTTCAATCAACGGCAGACCAAAGCCTTCGCCCTCTGAAGCTGATACCAAGCACCCAGATGCTTTATAAATTTTTTCTAAATATTCGTCGCTGATGCCATCTAGCCAAAACAGGCGTTTACCTAGTTCAGCATGGTCGTTGAGTTGAACAGCCAAATCATCGACCATCCATCCCTTTTTACCCACTATTACCAAATTGACGTCTACTTGCTGACTCCATAAAAGTTCAAAAGCATCCAATGTTTGCTGCTGTCCTTTGCGTGGTTCTAGGGTGCCTACTGTTAAAAAGCTAGTTTTGCTTTGTAATAACTTGAGCGTTTGCGCAGCATCGTGCGGCAAGCCTTTACTCGGTGCGCTACTTTCTACATCGGCACCTAAGTGAAAACTCGCAACGTCAGGTAATTGCTGGCGTTTTGGATGGTTGTTTTGCAGCCAAATACTTACGTCATTCGCAACAGCCTCAGAAATACATAGCAATCCTGTGGAAACTTGCGAAACAGCCGTGAGCCATTTTTTCAAACCAACGGCAGCTTCTTCAGGGGCCCAATCTGGTCTGTCCACCAACAAAATGTCATAAACAACGAAATAAACCTGCAACCCTAGGGCCAACCAGTGTTGGTAGGTTGATTCAAGTTTGACAGTCAATCCAGGGTTTAAATCGAGACCTAAATAGATATCGTCTTGATTGAATTCTGCGACTTCGTCAAAGCTGGCTCGCTGCACTTTTTTAGGCTGGTTCGTAAGCATAGCCATGAAGTTCTTGGCATGTAAATACCTGAAGCCATCATAATAAATAGGGCATAGCTCATAGCCGACAGGTGTTTCTTGATGCAATGCCAACAAAATGCTACGTACCACACGCTGAATACCTGATTTGGCATCAAATCTGACCAACTCGGTCACGTCTACCAGCAATTTTTTTGGTGTTTCTAAGCTGGTATTGAATGCAATCGCGTTCGCTGTATGTGCCAAGTCTTTTTCAGTTGCAGAAGGGTTTGATTGAATCGCGGCAATCGAATCTAACAAGGTAGATGTTGGGTAGGCTATCGATGGTTTCGACGAATTAAGTGCATGTAATCCCTCTAACGCCGCGATAGCTTTGACGGCACTTGCATCCCAAGAAAACTTTTTAACTTGTTCTATACCATGCGCTTTAAGCTTGTTCCGAAAAGCTGGGTCGAGCAAAGCTTGCGTTATTTTTTCTGCCATGTTCGCGGGACTATGCGGGTCAAACAAAGCCTCGCTCCAGCCGATAACCTCTGGCAAACTTGATGCATTTGCTCCTAAAGTAGGCGCGCCACAAGCCATAGCCTCAAGCGGTGGCAGTCCAAAGCCTTCGTGTTTTGACGGAAATACAAACAAATCAGCCATGTTGTACAGCGCAACCAAGTCGTCTTCAGGCATAAAGTCTGTCAACACTAACTCGTCTTCTGCCAAGCCAGCCTGAATTCGACAGGCAGTCATTTTTGCACGTGAATCATCGTGCGGACTTTTGCTCAAACGACTCGCTAAAACAAGTTGATATCCAGCCCGAATTTGTGGCGGCAGCAAAGCATAGGCTAGCATCAAACCATCAAAATTTTTGCGCGGATCAAATCCGCCTGGCGCATACATAACCATCTTGCGTGCAATACCGTATTTTGTGCGAAGCTGTAATTTGCGTTCATCTGACAGGCTAATCTGTTTAAAGTGAGCATCAGCGCCTTCTGAGGTATTGATGATTTTCTCTGGTGACCAGTCCAAATGCTCAATCGCTTCTAAACGCGATGATTCTGAAATGGCAAGCAGCAAACCTGCGCGCTTTAAAGACTCAATCTTCCGAAAATAAAAGTCACGTATGGCGGGATTGGGTAAATAATTGGCTTGATCCATCAGCGGAATCAAATCGTGAATCGTTACTGCTGTATTCTGGCCAGAAGCATAGCTGCCTACGGACGTAACGGCATCATCGCCATAGCCCTCAAACAAGGTCGGAATGTGTATGACATCGGGTTTGAGTTGCTCTAAGAAATGTTCTCTCATGCGCTCTGAGGTGCGTACCCGCCAAGCATTCGTAGGCTCTACCTCGGCAGTATGACCACTGTTGTTAAAAATACGGATATGCGCAGGGTCAACGAGTCCCTTAAAAGTTTGACGAAGCTCCAAAATACTTTGAGGAAAAGCGCTGTTTAAAGCTATCCAAACATCATGCTTGCCAGCATTTCTGGCTATGGCGAGGGCTAATGATAGAGAATATCTTCCAATGCCACGAAAGCGACTATCACATTGTGCACCTTGCAAATCTATAACAATACGCATCACTCATCGCCTTTGCTGTGTGTCGGAATGGCGGTGCTCAGTGCGGTATAAATGCGCATTGCACGCGGCGCAAGTGCAATATCTTTCCATACAAGACGATACAAGCGATTTTTTAACTGCGGCGAGCGGTTCAATAGGGCAAGAACACTTCGCTTGATCCAAGGTCGTCGTAAAGCAGACTTTCCTGTAGCGATAAGTATGGGTTTTAAACGTCTTTTAATGCCAGAAAGTAGTCTGCCTTCAGATAGAACGGCTTTTGCACGGTTCGTTAAAGGCAATTTTGCAGGTGGCACGACGGCCAGTTCATCGGTAGTTTTCAAAAGTAATGCACCGTTCTTCATGGAATCTGGGACTTGCTTGGGGTCGAACTATAATAATTAACGAAATTCACCGCTATAAGCGCTTAAATATACAACATGAACCCCCACGCAGCGCACCCAACCTCTATGGCTGCCATGTTGCGCAGTTTATGGGGCAATCGCGTCCTTATTTCTCAAATGAGCCGTCGCGAAGTCATAGGCCGTTACAAAGGCTCGGTGATGGGTTTGTTGTGGTCGTTTTTGAATCCATTGTTCATGCTGGTCGTGTATACCTTCTTTTTTTCGGTTGTTTTTAAATCACGCTGGGCAGCTGCTCCTGCAGGAACTGAAGAAAGCAAAACACTTTTTGCGGTACTTTTATTCGTTGGCATGATTGTGCACAGCCTATTCGCCGAAGTACTGAATCGCGCACCTAATTTAATCTTGGGAAACGTCAATTACGTTAAGAAAGTCGTTTTCCCGCTAGAGGTATTACCGGTTATCAGTATGGGGACTGCGCTTTTTCATAGCTTAGTCAGTATTTGCGTTTTGCTTCTGGTGTTTTTTGTCACCAATGGCTATTTGCATTGGACTTTGGTATTTTTGCCTTTCATATTGTTGCCTTTGGTGATATTTACTGTTGGGTTAGCGTGGATATTGGCTTCCTTCGGGGTATTTGTGCGCGATGTGGGTCAATCCATTGGATTAGGCATGACGGTCATGTTGTTTTTGTCCCCAGTTTTTTATCCCGTTTCTGCATTACCGGAGTCTATGCGTCCTTGGATGCTGGCTAATCCGTTGACGTTCATCATTGAGCAAGCCAGAGCAGTACTTATATGGGGTCAATTACCCAATTGGTCAGGGTTACTCCTTTATACCTTGGTGGCAAGCTTTGTAGCTTGGCTGGGGTATGTGTGGTTTCAAAAAACCCGCAAAGGATTTGCAGATGTTTTGTAATGAAAGTCTGGACTCATGCCCAAGCACGAAAAACAATGCTACGTCTAAGGAATCGTTTGCTACATGAGTAACGATATCGCCATCAGCGTCAAAAACCTGAGCAAATGCTACGAAATTTATGGCAGCCCTAGCGGCCGGCTCAAGCAGTTTATTGTCCCAAAGCTAAGAAGTTTGCTCGGCAACAAATCCGCCAAAACTATCAAATATTACCGCGAATTTTGGGCTTTGAAAGATATTTCTTTCGAGGTGAAACGTGGTGAAACCGTGGGTATCATTGGTAGCAATGGATCAGGTAAATCAACCTTGTTGCAAATGATTTGCGGCACCTTGACACCAACGACGGGGACAATTCAAACGCATGGCCGCGTAGCTGCCTTACTAGAACTAGGTGCGGGTTTCAATCCTGAATTCACAGGACGTGAAAACGTTTATCTCAATGCAACAGTGCTTGGCTTAAGCATCGAAGAAATTGATGCGAGGTTTGACGCGATTGCCGCCTTTGCTGACATTGGCGAGTTCATCGACCAACCCATCAAAACTTATTCCAGCGGTATGAGCGTGCGACTGGCGTTTGCAGTGCAGTCACAAATTGATCCTGATATCTTCATCGTTGACGAAGCTTTGTCAGTGGGAGACGCAAAGTTCCAAGCCAAATGCTTTGACAGATTGCGTCAACTCAAAGAAAACGGCACTTGCATTTTGCTTGTTACCCATTCCAGTGAGCAAATCGTGTCACATTGCACGCAAGCTATTTTATTGAGCAAAGGTGTTCAGCTTGAAGCAGGTAAACCCAAAGACGTTGTCAACCGATATTTGGATTTGTTATTTGGTAAAGATAAAGCTGCCATCACTCCTGATGAAAGAGCGGAATCAACCGAAACGATTGCACCGGTGCTTCTGGATGCTGTAGCCAAGCCCGATAACTACCAGCTCAGTATTGCTGCCGACACCTTTTCTACGCGACCTGGCTATAACCCACACGAATACCGTTGGGGAGATGGCACGGCAACGATACTTGATTACTACTTGGCTGCTGATAATGCAACTTACCCATCCGCAGTTAGTACGGGTCAGGCGATGACTTTAGCCGTGACGGTTAAGCTACTCAAAAACTTTCATCGTCCTATTCTAGGTATTACCATCAAAACAAAAGAAGGTGTCACTGTGTATGGTGCTAACACTGAAACCTTAGGCTGCAAAGACTTTGGTGAAGCTGGTGATATTGGCGCAGTCATTCAGGTCGTCACAGAATTCAAATGCAATTTGGCTGCGGGCGATTACTTCATATCCCTAGGCCTCGCTAGTAAGCATGGTGAAGAAGTTATTCCGCACGACAGGCGGTACGACTCGATTCATCTGCAGGTTCGCCCGAATGATCAATTTTTTGGACTCGCAGACTTGGGCTTCACCATGCAAGCAAAAAAATTAAGCGCATGAAAACACTACTTAAAAACGCCGGTTACGTTTTAGACGAAACCACTCATGTGTGGTTAAACCCCAGCTATCAGGGCATCGCTTACAACGATGGCGATGAAATTGAAACGCGCATTTTCAACATCGTTAAAAACGCAACAGACATTTCTGTTTTATCTACCGAGTTGCGTCAGCATTGCACAGACTGGCCTACGCAATACCATTTGACCAGCGCGCGCGCTAATATCATGCGCCCGTTCGAGCAAACGCTTAAAAACGCTAACGTCTTAGAAATCGGTGCAGGCTGCGGCGCGATATCGCGATATTTAGGTGAGTGTGGTGCGCAAGTCTTGGCGCTTGAAGGCAGTCCGCGTCGTGCGTCTATAGCGCGCTCACGCACCCGTGATTTAGACAACATCACAGTGCTGGCTGAAAAGTTTGACCAATTCAAGAGCGACCATCAATTCGACGTTATCACCCTCATTGGTGTGCTGGAGTATGCAAACTTATTCACTCCGGGGGAAAACCCTGCTTTGATCATGCTGCAGCGAGTCAAGCAACTGCTGAAGCCCGCCGGCAAGCTTATTATCGCCATTGAAAACCAGCTTGGTTTGAAATATTTTGCTGGTGCACCAGAAGATCATTTCGGCAAACCAATGGTTGGCATTGAAGGCCGATATGGCAAAGACCAAGCGCAAACGTTTGGCCGTTTGGCATTAACAAATCTTTTGAAGCAGGCCGGTTTTGAAGCCTCCAGTTTTTTAGCACCTTTCCCTGATTACAAGTTACCCTCATCTATCGTCACAGAAGCCGGTTTTGCACATCCTTATTTTGATGCTTCAGCCTTTGCATCTCAAAGTGTCAAACGCGATCCGCAGTTGCCCGAAATTTGTAATTTTTCATTAGAGTTGGCTTGGCCAGTTGTTTTTGCGAATGGCTTAGGTTTAGAAACGTCCAATTCATTCTTAATTATTGCATCACCCACGCCGCAAGCTTTGGTAACGACTGGCGATCTAGCCTACCACTACTCAACCACGCGATTTGCTGAGTTTTGTAAAGAAACCACTTTTTCCAGCCAAGATGCAAAATCTGTATCAGTAAATTATCGAAAACTAGGCAAGCCAAACGCCTTTGCACAAAACCAATCATCATCACATACGCCAATGAAATTTGTATGTCCTGAAACAGATCAATATATTGTCGGCAAACCGCTATCGCAAGAATGCATTCAAATTGTCACCAAAGACGGCTGGACATTTGAGCAAGTCGGGCAATTTGTCCAAAATTATGTAAAGGTGCTGGCAACTATTGCAAAAGATGATGGCCTCACTATCCCAGGCCAATTCATCGACTGCATGCCACAAAACATCATGGTTGATGCCCAAGGCAAGCACACATTTATCGACAAAGAATGGCAACTAAATGCACCGGTAGAAACAAACCTTTTGGTCTTTAGATCGCTGCTGTTTATGTGCGACGGCATCAATCGTTTCGGCCGACCAGCTAGTGGTGACAAGCTGACCACTTTTAGTTTTATTGAAAAGACATTTGAAGCTTCGGATTTGAAATTATCTCAACTTGATATTGATAGATATATCAATCTTGAGAAAAACATACAGCAAAGTGTAAGCGGTATAAGTACGCAAGCTTTTTTCGACATGAAAAAAAATAAAGGGCTACTTACTGATATGTTGCAAAATATTTTGCAGCAACGTGAGCTGGAAGTCATGCAATTGACAACGCAAATTGCAGCACTTCGCACGTCAAGCAGTTGGCGCATAACCGCCCCGATGAGGCGGTTTTCTGCTTGGTTTAAAAACGCATAGCCTTATGACTAGCTAAATTCCAATCAGAGTTTCAGGCGCTATGCCTTTTTTAAACTATGGTTTTGGTCTTGCGTAATAACCCACGACGTCAGCAATTAAGTGAGAGGCGCTGGTGGAGTAGATTTTGAAATGGGGCCCAGTGCCAGTTTGGTTGAGTTTCAAAACCGTGTTGTTGGCTTTTACGTCCCCTGCATAATAGTTCAAGGTCGCAGCCAAGGGCATAGTTGCAGCGTTTGCAGGGAATGCCGTGATGTAGCCATCTGCTGCGGGACCCACAATGGCGAAGTTGAGCGCTAGGGCGGCGTTATTTGGACCATCTACACCCCTAGGTAGACCACAGTCATTCGCAGCACCGCCTTGCGCCGCGAAACTAGGGCCCCAACCAATGAAATCACGCGTTGATAGCGCAGTAAAAGCAACCGAAGGCACATTACGCGTATCTACGATACGGCAAGGTGTGATGGGGGTATAGACCAAGTCGCTACTCGGCGAGCCTAAGGCGACCGGCTTGGCGTAATAACCTACGACATCGGCCACCAAATGCGTGGTAGATGAGCTATAGACGTTGAAATCAGCCTGACCGGTAGTTTGGTTCAGCTTCAAAACTGTATTGTTTCCTTTGACATCTCCTGCCACGAAGTTGACCGTAGCGGCAAAGGGTTGCGCCTTATCTGCAGGGTATGCGGTGATGTACCCATCTGAGCTGGGGCCGACCACAGCGAAGTTAACCACGATGGCGGCATTGTTGGTGCTAAGTGGCAAGCCACAGCTGCTGTTATCACCGCCTTGTAATGTATAGGAGGTATACCAACCCACGAAGCTACGCGGCGGCAACGCTCCGCCAATTAAGACGCCAGTAACTGCTGCTGGGTTTCGCGTATCTATGATGCGGCAAGGCGTTACTGGGGTGTAGACCAAGTCACGGTCTAGCAAAGTCAAAGGTAAAGCAGTTGGTTTAGCGTAATAACCCACGACATCTGCCACCAAATGCGTGGCACTGGAAGTAAAGACTTTGAAGTGATTGGTCGTGACACTAGCGCTTTGGTCCAGCTTCAAGGTAGCATTATTACCTTTCACTTCACCAGCACCAAAGTTCACGGTTGAGGCTAAGGGCTGAGGCACGTTACCACCAGGGAAGGTGGTAATGTAGCCAGCAGCGCTAGGAGCCACTACCGTAAAATAAACCACGATGGCTGCGGTATCAGTAGTAGTTGGAATGCCGCAATTACTCGTGCTGATGCCACCTTGGCTTGCAAAGTTGGTAGTCGTCCAAGCATTGAACGATCGCACTTTATTAGCCTCCATCTGGCCAGCAGGTGCACTGCGCGTGTCAATGATTCGGCATGGTGTGACCGGTGTGTAAACCAAGTCCGTACTCGAATTGCCCAACTGCGCCGAAGCTAAAGTAGAGCAAGCCGTTAATACGATGGCTGCTGAAATTTTTCCAATTTGCTTTAATAACTTGTACAAATCAATCTCCGTTTGTGCTGTCTTAAAGCCATGGTTATGGTGTGACATAGAAGGCAATGCCGTCTGTTATGAATTGCGGGTTTGCCGTAATAAGGTCGTTTCGCACTGTGAGACTTGTTGTGAAAAACTGCGAACCCGTCGTTTTGTTGAAAGCAGAATACAAAGGCACTGTGCCTGCTGCTGCTGTTGCAGAAGCGTACCAAACAACACCGTCATAACGCATGCGTGGTGTGTTGGAAGCGACAGCAGCGCGTTCTTTCTCACTGATGGTGTAGAAATAAGAGCCATTGTTGGTGTTATAAAACCGATATACGGGGCTCAAACCAGCAGTCTGATAGCTGCTAACTTTGAAAGACACCCCTTGGTTGTTATAAGCAGGATTCGAAGTTGAGAAGGCGCTGCTGTCGGTCACGCCATAGGCGTAATAGTGCACGCCGCTGGTGGTGTTGTAAAACTGGGTGACAGATTTAATACCCTGAACCAGCCAGTCGCTCATGCCCGCGTTGAAGGCCCTGTCGAAGCGGCCGTAAACGTTGTTGGAGTTGGCGCCGCAAATCGGTTCGGTACCGCCGAATAGCTGACCAATGACTATCGGGTTGGCATCAGTCCCCTTGAACAAGCCAGAGCCACTACTTCCTTGTTCGGTCAAACCAGTCGTTAAAGTGACACCCAGAATTGCACCGTCTGCGATTGTTGAGCCAAAGAATGTCGTGTCGAAATTGATTCCTGAATTAACCGCCGCACGGTTAAAGTAGCTCGCAACACTTCCTCTGCTAAGGCGCTGTTGATCGCTTTTAGGGTGGTGAACGGTATGAATAGTAGTCGCTACTGCAGGTGCAACGGTGGCGTCCCAGCCGGCGTAAAGTACGGATGTAGCACCTCCATTCGGCGTGCCTGCCAAACGAACCAAGGTGCTATCTGTGTTGTAAGCGGTATACAGCAAAGTAGAGCCTGTGGTGAGTGTGTTGAAGTAAGAGCCCGTTGCGCTGTCATTGCAAGTAGTAGAGCGATATTTAAATTCTGTATATAGAGTGGCGGCCACGGTTTGGCTAGATATACAGTGGTTTGCTGTTAACACGTAAGGTGTTGAGCTGTTGATGTTGTCATTCAGCAAGGTGCCGCTGCATGAATAGGAAAAACCATTTTTGTTGAATACCAGATAGGCCGTAGCGTCGCTGCCCGCTGGTAGTGGCGTTGTGCATGTTACATCAACTTGGCAAGCCAGCACGCTTCGGTTAGCATCGCCGCTATATGTGGCTTGTGGGCTGTAGCTGCTGGCCTCCCGTGAAGTCATAAACATATGCGAAACGGAGGGGATAGAGACGTTTACGCCGCTCGTGTTTGTGCCAGTCGGCAGCTCAATTTCAATGGTTGCGTCTGCCCCTTCAATGACTGGCCCCCAGTAGGTGCGGCCTTCATCTGACTTGTCGCCTGAAGCTGCGTTGGCGGCCAAAGTTTTCAGAACAACTGCACCTTTCACTTCAAATACTGAGGACGCGCCTTTGGCGTAAAAGCGTAGGGTGGCGGTTTCGGGCAGCTGGGTAACTAGCAAGCCCACGCGCATGCCTTTAGCACCCTTGGAGTTGAAGTTGATAGCAGCTACTTGACTGCCGGTAGGGGTGGTTTTCCAGCTAAGTAACTGTTTGGTGGCCACGACAGTAGCCGTTTGCGCTACATTACGGCCAAAGCCGATTTGCAGTGGTTTGCCCATGTGGTCTTCCGTGGCGGTACTGCTTTGGTTGTATTTCTGCGCCGCTGTGGTTTGGCTTGGCAGCGGCGTGCCCAGTGAAACATTTGTCGCTATTGGGGCTGCGCTCTGGTCAACCGTCTTAATTGGCGAGTCTTGTGTCGCTAGGGCGGGAGCTGGGCGATAAGCATCTACCTGCAATGGCAGTGCTATGTTAGTTGCGGCCGCTCCAGTTGTGCTTGAATCCGTACTTTTGTTAGCATCTGCTGCTGTGGTGCCAGTACTTAATGAGTCGTTGCCGCAAGCAGTTAATACGCTGAGTGTAAATGTGGCTAAAAATAGTTTAAATGAATGGTTCATGTAATAAGCAGTGGGTTATATATACTATGCTACCGAGATAAGTAAACTTTAGTGTTAAAAATTAAACTAAGATGGCATTTTAGAGTAATATTTGGAATGGAATATACCATCGCTTTTTAAAAAATAATGACTTCAAATAAAATATTTTGAAAAAGAGTGTTTTTATTGGCAATAATTACAACGGCTAGAGCAATAAAGTTAGTAATATTTATTAAAAATACAAAATCTTAAGATCTGAACTGCTCTGGCCGGCTCTGCCAGTGCAGTCTTTGAAGACGCAGACTATCTAGGTATCGAAAAGCGAACAAACGCCATGATAAGCATCAAATGGCACACCGCCATGCGCTCAGGCAAACGCTCTACTGAACAAAAATAACGAAGCCCAGGCCTTGATATACGAGGTATAGAAGTTAAAGTTTAAGGCGGGGCTTTGACCCAAATTGGAGCACGCGTTTCAGGTAATCAGCGCAAGTTAGAGTTTGTAAAGGTACGCTATCGCGGTTTGAAGAAGAGCATGCAGCAGTTGATAACGTTGTTTGCGGCTATCACTAAAAATCCAATATTAATATATCAGAGGTATGGACAAAAGGCTGGACTATATTGTTTGTATTGCCTTCGGTAATTATTGAATTATCTAATATTACTTATTTATCAATAGGAAAACATTTTTATTTTTACGGAAAATTTATATTGAAAATAATCAATTACTTCGTAGATTTTGGAATTATTTTAAATGCAGACAAGATAGCCCTTACCTCATGTTCACGATCACAATGTCTATCCTATGGGCAGTTTGAGCATCGTCGTCAAGGCTGGGTAAAGCTCACTGGGGGCATGCTGATTGTGCAGTTTGTGTCAGTCGTCCGTTGAGCTTGGCGTGAAAGTTATGCAATATAGCAAATATTTGCTATATTTTAAATAGCTGCTAAGCCAATTAATACGTCGGCTATAGGCGAAAATACTTAATTTTAGTCTATTATTGTTAACGCATCAAGACTTTAGCTGCGATTTCTTTACAAGGTAAATATAGCGTGGTACTAAAAGCCAAGGGGTAGCGCGTCTGTAAGTTTACTAAATATTGCACAGTAAAATGCAAACCAATGTCACTTCGTAAAAATACACTTTGGAATTTAGCGGTTAATGGGTTGCCGCTCATCGCAGCTGTAGCCCTTACACCATATGTAATGCAAAGATTGGGTGCGTTGATACCGGCGGGTTGTATTGATGGCACCTAGAAGTTTTAGAGCAAACGCTGCGTTCAACCTTGCTGGTGGTGGGTTGATGCTGATATATACACTACTATTGCCTGGCATCTTGTCACGTGCGATGACGACTGAGTCGTTGGGGGCTTACATTTTGGGACTGCAATTCGTTCCGTTTTTAATGTTGCTGTCTGCGCCCATTCAGCAACCTCTTGCTCCCCGCTTTGCGCGCTTCAATGTAGACGGTACAGCTTCGGATTGTGATAATCTGGTTCGTACGTCAAGCCGCTTGCTGGTTGCGGCTGCAATCCTTGCTATTTTTGTTTCCATCGCGGCATCTCGATTGCTGCCTGTTATGTTAGGTTGGCAGGCTGATTTCGCTGCGGTTGCAAGCGGCTCCATTGTCATTTTAGGTATCGCGGCGGCACTCTCGTTTCCAGTGTTTATTATTAGTTCTTATGCAGCAGGGCAGCAAAATTTTCTGTGGGACAACCTGCTTAAATGTGCGGGGCCATATGCCGGACTCATGCTTGTTGCGATCGGGATACTAGTTTCTTCCAAACTAGGCGTGCTGTTCACGCCACAACACATTGCCTATTTGTTTGCTGCGGCAACGGTCATCATCTCGCTGTTAATCGGGGCATTGGGAATGAGGTTCATTCCACTCAAAGTATCGATATTTGGTAAAGTTGAGCCTGGGAGCATTTACACCCACATCGGAGCCGCACGAGGTGTTCTGTGGTGGCATCTCTGCGCACTGCTTTCAGTGTCAGCTGCTCCGTTCATCGTTTCCAGTATTGAACCGGCGAAAGTGGCCGCTTTTTCTGTTTCTGCATCGCTCATGAATGTGATTGCTGGGTTGACTAACGCGCTTGCCGGCCCCTTTTCAGTTAAGATGGGACAGCATGCTAACAGTGATGTTAGCAGTCGCACTGATATTTTTCTGAGGTTGCAGCGACCATTCCAAGCATTTTTGGTTGGATCTACGTGCATACTTCTTCTGTTGCCTATCTCACTTTTTGAAATTTGGGTGGGTGGAGAATTGGCTCGACAAATTACTGTACTGATTTTACCCTTGGCTCTGGCAAACTTAGTTCGCCAAGTAACAGGCCCTTACACCATTGCATTACTTGGTCTTGGCCTTCAAAACAAGCTGTGGCTATCACCGGCAATTGAGGCTGTTTGCTCTATTTTGTTCGGGTCTATTTTAGGGAGCTATTTTGGAGCGATAGGCGTGGCCTATGGCGTTTTAATTGCTGCCTCGCTGCGTCTTGTTTTCACGGCCATTCACGATTTTCCAATGACACGATCTGCATTGCAATTGACGTTGATGGATGTTTTGTTTCCTTATAATCTGCATATTTTTAAATCAAAAAAATGAAGCCTCATCAATCTGAACTCGAAGGATATGAGTTGAAGCTGCGTTGTATCTCATGTGGTACAGAGGGATATCCGCATCACCCAAGCCTTGAAGACCGGTTATATGCGATCAAGGGTAGATGGTGCATGTTTAAATGCACCAACTCTTCATGTGACCTGCATTGGCTGAATCCTGCGCCCTTGCCAGAGTTGCTGCCTTCCTTTTATGCGCAATATCACACGCATTCGCTAGAGCCAGTAGGCGGTGGAGCTAAGCGCGTATTCGTTCAGTCAGTGAATGCGTTCTTGTCGGCCAATTATGGATATCAAAATGCCACTACTGCCATTGGGAGAGTGGGCCGTTGGTTAATCCAGTTGCTTCCGACTCTACGCGATGATGCTGCAGCTAGGGTATTTTGGCTACCTCACAAAGACCATGGAAAACTTCTTGAAGTTGGCTTTGGCAACGGCGTTACTTTGGCGAGGTTAAAACACTTTGGCTGGGATGTGGCCGGTGTTGAGTTCGATACGGTCAGCGTTAATCTCGCTCGCTCGCTCGGTTTAGATGCGCACTTGGGATCTATTGAAGACGTAGCATATCCTAGTGGTACTTTTGATGCGGTGGTTGCTAGTCATCTGATCGAGCATTTACCTGATCCGGCAGGCTTTTTGCGGGAGTGTCGAAGAGTATTGAAGGAAGGTGGGAGTTTGGTTCTCACTACGCCTAATGCATCATCGCTAGGGCATCGCCTATTTGCAGCCAATTGGCGCGGTCTAGAGCCTCCGCGACACCTGCATGTATTTGGACCAAAAGCATTGTCTATGCTTGCGCGTGATGCAGGCTTTAAGGAGGTTCATGTAACGACCACTGCAAGGTCTGGCTCAATCTTAGCCCAAAGTTTGCGTTTGGCGCGAAAAGTATCGCCTTCCGGAGCTGGACGCTTAGAGATTGAATTGATGGCCCTGTTAGGGTGGTTTGTTGGTCTTTTTGCTGGCGCATTTTCTGGAGAGGAGCTGCGCCTTGAATGTCGAAGCTGAATCAAACAAAATAGCTCAGGCCAGTGTGATGGCGATACTTGTCAATTGGCGACAACCTCAGCGCACAATTGAAGCCGCTCGTGCATTGGCGCGCCAATCGGTAAACGTTACTGTTGTGGTGGTAGACAACGGTAGCGGTGATGATTCTGTCGAGCTACTTAGAGCTGCATTGCCTAACATACTTGTTATCACTAGAGACAGCAACGGCGGATTCGGTGCCGGTTGCAATGCTGGAATTAAATACGCAGCGGCGAAGAATATAGATTATGTATGGTTAATCAATAATGATGCCATCGCTGATCAGCACTGCTTAGAGCATTTGTTAGCCAAAGCGGTAAAAGATCCACATGTCGGCGTTGTTGGTGCACGAATTCGGGAGCCAAATGGAACCATTGAAGACCATGCTGGCTGTGCGATGAATCCGATAACTTTGCACTGCCGGTACACCATGTCGGAGGCTGACATGGTCGAAAGTCGTTTTGCGTGGATTACAGGTGCTTCGATGTTATTGTCGATGCGAGCCCTACAAAAAATCGGGACCTTCGATGAGGGCTATTTTATGTATTGGGAGGATGCAGATATCTGCCACCGGCTTCGTCAAGCAGGATTTACAATAGCCATAGCTTCAGAAGCTGTGGTGGAACATTTGGCCGGCACAAGTAGCAATCAAATGCGGCTTCAGCGCTATCAATGGCATATGAAATCACAAATACAGTGGATAAATAAGCACTATACGTTTAAATTGTATGGGGAAATAGTCGTATATCTGCGACATATTGTAAAAAGTATTTTTATGTTAGATTGGAAGCGCCTTCAAATGTCTTTAAAAGTATTTGCAAATAAAATTTAACTAAGTTAATTTTAAATGCTTTTTAAATTTGTTTTGCTGCAGGTCACTATATATTTATTTGTCGCGCCATTGGCGCGTGTTTTTTTAGGGAAAAATATAAGTGAATATCATTTTGGAATAGCTTTTATTTTTGCATTTTTCTTTGCACTGACTGGTTTAATATTTAAAGAAAAACATGCAACTCATACTTACCGTATTGATGCATTCAAACTAGATGTTGCAAAGAGTTATAAATGGCTGGTCATTATTGGATGGATAGTGGTTTGTACATTGATATCTTTTAACTACGGATTATTCGATCGAAGAATTGGCACCGAAGTTGTTGCTGAATTATTTGCCAGTATTCCCCCGTTAGAGTTGATGGCATTTCGTATTTTGGAGATATCGCTTGCCTTATTAATGTCTTGTGTATTGTTGAATTTCAGCGAAAGAAAAAATTCGTTTTTGATAAATAGTAGTCTATTTATGGCTATACTGTTTGCTTTTTTTGTTCTGGGTGCGGGAAGCTCACGAAGCGCAACGGGATTATTTTTGATAAGTATATTGCTAATAGTTCAAAACAAATTTGAACCCAAAAAAATTATTCGCCTACTTTATAAAGCTGCATTTTTTGCTGGCATTATTTTTTTAGCTGTAACCGCTTCTCGAATGAGTTTAAATGAAGATGCAATTGTAAATGACTACTTCTCATCAGAAGTGCTTCAGCGGGTGGATGGCTTAGAGGTTGTATCACAAATCATAGATAAATATGGATACCAAATGACTGGCGTTAATGCTTCCGCTGCATTAAATCCAATTACATCCCTCATTCCATTTTTAGATAAAGCAAAGGAACTAAAAGCAGAAGCATTGACGACTGTCAAAGCCGTCATTTTGGAGCAAGAGCTTGATTCAAAATCTCGCGATGTAAACTCTTTTATTATTTTAGATACATATTATTGCGGAGGTATTTTTGGAGTTGCGCTAGTTGCAATTTTAATCGCGTATTTTTCTCGTTTGGTGGATAAAAAAATTGGACTTACATCGAATTGGATATTTCAAATTTTTCTTGTCGCTATCATTATAAATTTTGTGGTTATGGAACGTGAAGCAGTAGGCATGGTAATTTCTATTGTTCGAGATTGGTTGATTCTATGTGTAGTGGCATTATTTTTATTATCACGCTCAGCCACTGTACATCAGAGAATTAAATAAAAGGATATTAATATATATGAAATCGTGTTTATATTCAAGTGTGAAAGATAAGGCGTTATTTTCTCGGGTTGGCTTTTATCGTAATGACTTGGAGGCTTTGAAACTTTGCAGTGACGAAGCTTTGATTACCAACTCTATATTTGAGCTTGTAAGGTTTAAACCAGATTTAATTGTGGCCTATTTTTTTACAAAATCTATTTTGGCGGCAGTGTGTGGTCGTTTGATCGGTGCGCGTATTATCATTGGCGGAGGTGGCGATCAATTTTCACCTGTTTTAGGGAGCGGTCTCAGACTTTTTGTGCATCGAGTTCTTGCGTTTATTTGTTTATTATTGGCGCATCGTATATCACTGTCTTGTACTGATGATTTGGTAAATATTAAAAAATTATGCTTTGGCTTTAAATTTCTTGAAAAGAAACTCCACTTTGACAACCATGTTGTGATTCCGTCACCGTTATTACGGGTGGTCGAAAATGATCGAACTATTCAGTTTGCTGCATTTACATTGTGTTGGATGGGGAGCGAAGGCAATGTTAGACGCAAAGGTGTTGATCGCGCCGTTCGCTTAATTTCAATGCTTAGGACGCTCAATGTCGATGCGAGTCTGAATATAGCTGGAACGGATGGTCCTGGACGTGTATTTCTTGAGAAATTAATCCATGAATTGGATTTGATTGACCATGTACATATATTAGGCGCTATATCTGAAGACGAAAAAAATAAGCGTCTAGCTGAAGGCTGTGTTTACATTCAATTGTCTGAGCATGAGGGATTTGGTGTGGCAGCTGCAGAGGCATTTTTTTCGGGAATGATTGTTGTGCATTCGAACAAAGGTGGGCTGCGTGACGTGATCGGTGAAAATGGTTTGATTGTTGATCTGGCGGTGATTGATAATTCTGATATTGATGCGGTGTGCAATTTTTATACCCAATTTCTGAATTACAAAATCAATACAGAATTTTTGAAAAATAATCTCAAAAATTATTCCATTCAAATGCGGTCGGAAGCTTTTTGTGGGGCGGCTTGATGTTTGAAAAAAAAGTTCTTTTAATTACTGGCGGCACAGGCTCATTTGGCAATGCTGTCTTGCGTCGTTTTCTTGGTTCTGATATTTCGGAAATCCGTATATTCAGCCGTGATGAAAAAAAACAAGACGACATGCGTAAGCGGTATAACAACAATCATCATCTAAAGTTCTATATTGGTGATGTCAGAGATTCGCGCAGCTTGGCCTCGGCCATGCACGGTGTTGATTACGTGTTTCACGCAGCGGCGCTGAAGCAGGTGCCCTCGTGTGAGTTTTACCCCATGGAAGCGGTGCGCACCAATGTGCTGGGCACTGAAAACGTGTTGGAAGCAGCAGTTGCCGCAGGTGTTAAGCGGGTGGTTTGCCTCAGTACCGACAAGGCGGTGTACCCAATCAACGCCATGGGCATCAGCAAAGCCATGATGGAAAAGGTGATGGTGGCCGCCAGCCGTAACCTTGAAGGTACCAACACGGTTATTTGCGGCACACGCTATGGCAATGTGATGGCTTCCCGTGGTTCGGTTATTCCGCTGTTCGTGGATCAAGTGCTGGCTGGCAAGCCCATCACGGTCACCGACCCATCCATGACCCGTTTCATGATGACGCTGGACGACGCTGTCGAGCTGGTGTTGTACGCTTTTGAGCACGGTAACAATGGCGATATCTTTGTACAGAAAGCACCTGCAGCCACGGTGAGTGTGCTCACACAGGCGCTGTTGCAGTTGATGGGCAAGCCTGAGCATGAGGTGCGCGAGATTGGCACACGCCATGGCGAGAAGCTGTTTGAGGCACTGCTCGGGCGTGAAGAAATGGCCTGTGCGGAAGATATGGGTGATTATTTCCGGGTGCCGCCAGACACGCGCGACCTGAACTATGCCAAATTTGTAGAGCAGGGTGAGCAGCGCATCACCCAAAGCACGCATGGTGAAGACTACAACTCGCACAACACCACGCGGCTGGATGTGGCGGGTATGAAAGCGCTGTTGCTGAAGCTGGACTTCATGCAGCGTATTGCGCGTGGCGAACATGCTGTGGCACAAGATTGATCACCGGGTTTATATATGCGTGTACTCATCACAGGTTCTAAGGGCTTTGTCGGAAAAAATTTACGGGTACGTATGGGTGAGCTGCCCCACTTTGAAGTGCATTGTTTCGACAGCGATGACGCGCTGACGTTCTTGCAGGCCAAGGTCGATGCGGCAGATGCCGTGGTCCACCTTGCAGGTATCAATCGATCCAAGGATGTGAGTGAATTCACGACAGGGAATGCCGATCTCACCACATCGCTGTGTGCTGCCATCACAGCAACCGGGCGGCATATTCCGCTGGTGATGGCGTCTTCCATCCAAGCTGATCAGGCCAATCCATACGGCCAGAGCAAGCGCGCTGCGGAGCAAGCTGTGGAGCAACTCTGCGCGCAAACCGGCAACCCCGCCGCGATCTACCGCTTGCCCAATGTGTTTGGCAAGTGGTGCAAGCCCAATTACAACTCGGCCGTGGCTACCTTTTGCCATAATATCGCGAACGATTTGCCGATTCAGATCAACGACCCGCTAACTCCGTTGAAGCTAGTCTATATCGATGATGTGGTCGATGCGTTTGTGCGCGCGCTGGCCGATTCGGCACCAGGTTTGCAATGGAAAACGGTGACAACGGTTTATGGCATTGCGTTGGGTGAATTGGCCGCGCAGATCGAGGCTTTCAAGAATTGCCGCACGTCGCTGGTGTCTGAGCGGGTAGGCACCGGCTTGGAGCGAGCCCTGTACGCCACATACGTCAGTTACTTGCCGCCAGCCAAATTTGCCTACGATCTGCCGCGCTATGGCGACGAGCGCGGCGTGTTTGTGGAGATGTTGAAGACGGTAGATAGCGGGCAGTTTTCATTTTTCACCGCGCACCCAGGTATCACGCGCGGTGGGCATTACCACCACTCTAAGACCGAGAAGTTTCTGGTTATCAAAGGTTCGGCACGTTTTGGATTTCGGCATGTGGTGACCAACGAAACCTATGAAGTACTCACGCACGGCGATGCCCCCCGTGTTGTCGAAACTGTGCCGGGTTGGACGCATGACATCACCAATGTGGGCGACGACGAAATGGTGGTCATGTTGTGGGCGAATGAGATTTTTGATCGACAAAAGCCGGACACCATCACGCTAGCCGTCAAGCCATGAAAGAAAAGCCATGAAAAAACTAAAAGTGATGACGGTGGTCGGTACCCGGCCCGAAATTATTCGACTATCGCGGGTGCTGGCGCAGTTAGACCAGCATTGTGAGCATATCTTGGTGCATACCGGTCAAAATTACGATTTTGAACTGAACCAGGTTTTCTTTGACGACCTGGGCGTACGCAAGCCAGACCACTTTTTAAACAGTGCGGAAGGCAGCAGCGGTGCTGCGCACACCATTGGCAACCTCATCATTGCTGTGGATGCCGTGCTGGCCGAGGTGAAGCCAGAAGCCTTGTTGGTATTGGGCGACACCAACAGCTGCTTGTCGGTCATTCCTGCAAAACGCCGCCAAATCCCCATTTTCCACATGGAAGCCGGCAACCGTTGCTTTGACCAGCGTGTACCTGAAGAAACCAACCGGCGCATTGTGGACCATACGGCTGATGTGAACTTGACCTACAGCAACATCGCACGCGACTACTTATTGCGTGAAGGTTTGCCGCCTGACCTTGTCATCAAAACCGGTAGCCCCATGTTTGAGGTATTGACGCATTACCGGCCGCGCATCGAGGCGTCTGACGTGCTGGTACATCAGGGGCTGCAAGTTGGTGGATATTTTGTTGTCAGCGCCCACCGCGAAGAAAACATCGAATCTGACCAGTCGTTCACCAAGCTGGTGGCGGTGCTCAACGCCGTGGCTGAAGACCATGGCCTGCCGGTGATCGTCTCGACGCATCCTCGCACCCAAAAGCGGATCGACGCCACAGGAGCAGTCTTTCACCCGCTGGTACGCCTGCTCAAACCGCTGGGCTTTCATGATTATGTGAAGCTGCAGCTGTCAGCCAAGGCGGTGCTGTCAGACAGCGGCACCATCAATGAAGAATCGTCTATCCTGAACTTTCCGGCGCTTAACCTGCGCGAGGCACATGAGCGGCCTGAAGGAATGGAAGAGGCTGCCGTGATGATGGTGGGGCTAGAGGTGGAGCGTGTGCGCCAAGCCTTGGCGATTCTTGCTAAACAGCCACGGGGCAACGACCGCTCAGACCCACATGGCATTCGTCAAGTGTCTGACTACAGCATGCCCAATGTCTCAGAAAAAGTGCTGCGCATCATCCACAGCTACACCGACTACGTGAAACGCGTGGTGTGGAAGAAGTATTGACGCATGGCTATCCGTGTATTGTTGTTGACGCAGTGGTTTGACCCTGAACCAACTTTCAAAGGCATGGTGTTCGCTCGCGAGTTGGTGCGGCAGGGCTTTGAGGTGGAGGTGCTGACCGGCTTCCCGAATTATCCGGGCGGCAAGGTGTATCCGGGCTACCGCATCAAGCTGCTGCAGCGTGAAGTGATCGACGGTGTTCAGGTTACTCGTGTGCCGCTTTACCCGAATCATGACCAATCAGCCATCAAACGGGTGTTGAATTACGTCAGCTTTGCAGCGTCTTCCTTGGTATATGGTTTACTCATGGCGCGCCGCGCCGATGTGATCTACGCCTATCACCCGCCTCTGACGATAGGTATCACCGCCAGTTTGATCCGTCTGTTTCGTCGTATCCCGGTGGTCTATGACATTCAAGACATGTGGCCCGACACTTTGCGTGCCACTGGTATGCTCAACAATGCTCACGCCTTAAATGTGGTGGAAGCCGTCTGCCAATGGGTTTATCGGCGGGTAGATCACATAGTGGTGCTGTCACCGGGTTTTAAGCGTTTGTTGATGCAACGTGGCGTGCCTGAAACCAAGATCAACGTGATCTATAACTGGGCCGATGAAGTGGCCTTGGCCGCACCACAGGGGCAGTTGCCCGCCAATTTCCCAAGTGGTGAGCAATTCCGTATCGTGTTTGCTGGCAACATGGGCAAGGCGCAGGCGTTGGATGCCGTGTTTGACGCAGCTGCCTTGCTACAGACGCGTGGTTCTCGGGTATGTTTTGTGATGCTGGGTGCTGGTGTCGAAGTCAATAGGCTGAAACAGCGAACTGTTGATTTGAAGCTGCACAACGTCCTCTTTTTGCCGCCTGTACCCATGACGGAAGTGGGCACACTCCTGCACGCGGCAGATGCACTGCTGGTGCATTTGCGCAAAGACCCGTTGTTTGAGATCACCATTCCCTCCAAAACCCAAGCCTACATGGCTGTTGGCAAGCCTTTGCTGATGGCTGTTGATGGCGATGCGGCTGATCTGGTGTTATTGTCGGAAGGCGGCGTGGTGGCGGAATCTGAAAACGCCAAGGCACTGGCTGACGCTGCCGAAGGTCTGGCAGCGCTTCCGTCACCGCAATTGCTGGCTATGGGGCAGCAGGCTCGACGTTACTATCAAGACAATTTGGCTTTGTCAGTCGGTGTGGGCGAGTTCGGCGAAATTTTCAAGCAGTTGACATCACAAGCGCAATCAAAATGAAGCGGCTTATTGACATGTTCCTTGCTGCGCTGGCCTTGCTGTTGTTTAGCATTCCATTGTTGCTGCTGTACTGGCAGATCCGCAGCAAACTTGGCAGCCCCGTATTTTTCAAACAAATCCGTCCTGGACTTCATGGACGCCCGTTTGAAATGGTTAAGTTTCGTTCCATGACGGATGCACGCGGGCCCGACGGCCAGTTGTTGCCCGACGCAGACCGCCTCACCCCGTTTGGTCGTTTTCTGCGTGCCAGCAGTCTGGACGAGCTGCCCGGGCTGTGGAATGTCCTTAAAGGCGATATGAGCCTGGTGGGGCCACGACCGCTGCTGATGGAATATTTGCCGCTGTACTCGCCCGAACAAGCCCGCCGCCACAATGTGCGACCCGGTATCACGGGCTGGGCGCAGGTGAATGGCCGCAACGCGCTGAGCTGGGACGACAAGTTCAAACTGGATGTTTGGTACGTGGATAATCTCTCTGTGTGGCTGGATATGAACATACTGTGGCTTACGGTCCGCAAAGTGCTGGTGCGTGAGGGTATCAGTGCTGCGGGTGAGGCAACCATGACTAAATTTACAGGAACAAAAAACTGAAATGGAACATGCAGAACTAGGATTGTTCTTATGAAGCGATACGCCATATATGGCGCAAGTGGTTGCGGCCGTGGTGTGATGCCTTTGGCGAAGCAACAGCTTGAGGCTTCGCAAGACCACGACTGGGACTTGGTATTTCTGGACGATAGTGTCCATACTTCTACATTGAATGGACACAAGGTCCTGACTTACGGGCAGTGGTTAAGCGAGCCGGCAGTTTCTCGCCATGTTTGCGTGGCCATTGCAAATGGGAAAATACGCGAACGCCTAGTTTCGCAGTGCATCGCTGATGCGGTCTCTTTTTTTGAGGTAAGAGCTGGAAATGTTGTCGAGCTAGTTGAAGTAGAAATTGGTGAAGGCGCTGTCCTTTGTCCATTTGTAACAATCACGAGCAACATACGAATTGGCAAACACTTCCACGCCAATATATACAGCTATGTCGAGCATGACTGTGTAATAGGTGATTTCGTTACTTTTGCGCCTGGCGTGCACTGCAATGGCAACGTAAATATTGAAGACCATGCATACATCGGCGCAGGTGCACTTTTAAAACAAGGCAAACCAGGTGAGCCATTAACTATTGGCCGCGGTGCGATCGTGGGTATGGGTGCAGTCGTCACTAAAAATGTGGCTCCTGGTGCCACTGTGGTGGGCAACCCAGCGCGCGTCATGGAACAGCGCAGTAAATAATATTTGAGATTGATATGCTAAATACGCCTTTTCCCCCCTGGCCAAGTTTCACCGCTGAAGAAGCGGATGCGGTGAGCCAAGTCTTACTTTCCAACAAAGTCAACTATTGGACGGGGACCGAGTGCCGCGAGTTTGAGAAAGAGTTTGCGGTATGGTGCGGCACCAAGCACGCGCTTGCCTTGTCCAACGGCACACTGGCGCTGGATGTGGTGTTGAAGGCCATGGGCGTCGGCCCGGGTGATGAGGTGGTGGTGACACCGCGTACATTCATTGCTAGCGTTTCTTGCGTGGTGAATGCTGGGGCCATACCTGTATTCGCGGATGTCGAGGCTGACAGTGGGAATATTTCTGCCGCCACGATTGCCAAGGTACTCACACCACGTACCAAGGCGGTGATTTGTGTGCACTTGGCTGGCTGGCCGTGCGACATGGATCCGATCATGGCTTTGGCGCAAACACACGACTTCAAGGTGATTGAGGATTGCGCACAGGCACATGGTGCGCGCTACAAAAATAGTAGCGTTGGAAGCATAGGACACGCCGGCGCATGGTCATTTTGCCAAGACAAAATCATGACTACCGGCGGTGAAGGTGGCATGGTGACGACCCAGGATGAGGCGCTGTGGCGTAGCATGTGGGCATACAAAGACCATGGCAAAAGCTATGAAGCGGTGTATGAGCGGCAACACCCTCCCGGTTTTCGCTGGTTGCATGAAAGTTTTGGCACCAATTGGCGCATGCTGGAGATGCAGGCCGTCATTGGGCGCATCCAACTGCGCCGACTGGCGCAATGGACGGCTACGCGAACCAGCAACGCCGAGGCTATTTGGGATGTTTGCCGTTCGCACGCGGTTGTGCGCACGCCTACTTTTGGCTGCAACAGCCTCACCTGTGATGCGAGTTGCCACCTGCGCAGCGGTTGCGCCCATGCCCATTACAAGTGCTATGTCTACGTTGAGTCTGACCAGTTAGCAACTGGCTGGAGCCGCGACCGCATCGTCGAAGTCATCACTGCGTTGGGGGTACCGTGCTATCAGGGCTCGTGCTCGGAGGTTTATTTAGAGAAAGCCTTTGAGCACACCGGCTGGCGGCCTGCAGAGCGCTTACCGGTTGCACGTGAATTAGGTGAAAGCAGTGTGATGTTTTTGATTCACCCAACATTAACAGCTTCTGAGATTGAAAAAACTTGCCAAACCATCCATCACGTTCTGGAAATGGCAAGTCGAACATCTAGCAATATTGGACATGGCGTCTAAAAACTTTAATTATTGACTATGTCTTCCCATACTTACGCGACATCACTCTTGGCTTTGCCACGCTTTAGCAAGCGTATGGTCGTTATTGGATTGGACGTGATGCTGGCCGTTGTCTCTGTATGGCTTGCTTTTTGCCTGCGTATCGAGCAATTTGGCTTGCCTGTCAATCAACAAGTGTATGTTTATTTGTTGGCTCCGGCATTGGCGGTGCCCATCTTCATCAAATTTGGGCTGTACCGGGCCATATTTCGATATACCGGCATGGCCGCCTTGGCGACGACTGCAAAAGCGATCGGTACTTACGCTGCGTTGTTTTTCACCACCTTGCTGTTGTTCAAATGGAATGATGTACCGCGCAGTTTGGGCTTGATTCAGCCGTTGTTGTTTTTAATTTTGGTGGGCAGCAGCCGTGCGGTGGCCCGATTTTGGTTGGCGGGTCTGTCAGGCACACCGCGTCACGCCAGAGGACGACTGCTGATTTATGGCGCGGGAGAGGCCGGTGTGCAGACCGCCACCGCGCTGGCGGTGAGCCGCCAGTACAGCCTGTTGGGTTTTGTGGACGACGATCGTACCAAGGTGGGTGGTAGCATCAATGGCATAGATATCATGGCTTCCGACAGTGTGGCTGCCGCGGTTGAACGCTTGGGGATCACCGACATATTGTTGGCCATTCCATCACTTGGTCGTGCTCAACGCAATGACATCATTACCCAGCTGCGCAGTTTGCCTGTGCACGTGCGCACCTTGCCGGGGTTGGGTGATTTGGCCGCAGGGCGGGTGACGGTTCAAGACTTTCAAGAGTTGGATGTGGAGGACCTGTTGGGCCGTCCCCCGGTTGAACCGGACAAACAGCTGTTAGCGCGGAATCTGGCCGGTAAAGTGGTGCTGGTGACGGGAGCCGGTGGAAGTATTGGAGGTGAACTGTGCCGACAAATTTTGTGTGAAAATCCAGCGCAATTGGTTTTGGTCGAGCACAATGAGTTTGGTTTGTATAGTATTCACAGCGAGCTGTTCGGGTATTGTGTTGAAAAGAAGCTGCAAATGGAAGTCATTCCATTGCTTGCAAGCGTGGGTAACTATGGCAGGTTGCATGAAATTTGTCTACAATACAAACCAGCCATCGTGTACCACGCAGCCGCTTATAAGCATGTGCCGTTGGTGGAAAGCAACCCCTCTGAGGGCGTACTGAACAATGTTTTTGGCACACTCAACACAGCTCGTGCTGCCATGGAAAGCGGCGTAAAACATTTTGTTTTGATTTCAACAGACAAAGCGGTGCGCCCAACCAATGTGATGGGCGCCACTAAGCGAATGGCTGAGCTGGTGCTTCAGGCGCTAGCGGTCACTCCTATCGTACGATTTAACTTGCCTGATGGCACGCACAGCCCTGAAGTGCATAACAACACCTTGTTTTCAATGGTACGCTTTGGCAATGTGCTGGGCAGCAGCGGCAGTGTGGTGCCATTGTTTCGCAAACAGCTGCTCAATGGAGGCCCGCTCACGGTCACCCACGCCGATGTGACCCGTTATTTCATGACCATACCCGAAGCGGCGCAGTTGGTGCTGCAAGCGGGCTCCATGGCGCATGGTGGCGATGTTTTTGTGCTGGATATGGGGCAACCGATCAAAATTTTGGATCTGGCCAAACGAATGGCGCAACTTTCAGGATTTACCTTGCGCGATGAACATCATCCGAATGGCGACATTGACATTGAGGTGACAGGTCTCCGCCCTGGCGAGAAGCTGTATGAAGAGCTGCTCATCGGCAACCAACCGGTGGCTACAACACATGAGAGAATCATGAAAGCGCATGAAGATTTTGTGCCGTGGGCATTGCTCACGTCCACTCTGGTAGCGCTTCGCCATGCTGCGACAAGCAACGATGTTGTAGCTATCAAACAGTTATTGGTTCAATTGGTACAAGGTTATGCGCCTAAGCAAGAAACCACAGAATGCGCTGATGCCGCAAAGCTTTAAGTTTGAATTCGAGAAAACTATATATAGTCAAATAAAAATGAAAAGTTAAGAAAAATGCAAAAAAAAATCAACACCATACTTATTGCAGGCGCCATTGGCTTAGGTATCGGTGCACTCTTGGGTTATGGTCCGATGCTGCGTTACAAATCGGAGGGCGTACTCAATATGGAAATGGGGACAAGCGAGTACAAACGATTTACCGAGTTGGCTAATGATGTGACATCAATAAGTCAGTTTTTGAGCATATCCCCACCGTCCAAGCTGAAAAGCGAAGCGCATGACGCGTTGATAAAAGATGTCGCCAAGGGCCAATGGCATAAACCTTTACCCAAGGTCAGCAAAGCTGATGCCAAGGAGCTGCCTGATGTCGTTCTTCTAATGGAGCGAGATAGGGCGAAAGAGATAGAGAAAGAGAAGGAGAAGGAGAAGGAGAAGGAGGGGGAAGGGGAGAGGAGTAGCGATCGTGGCGATAAAAAAAATCGCAAAGATGGTGCTGTATATCTTGGTTTGCGGGTAACCCATTTAGCGCATGAGCCCATTGAAGCCATGGAAGTGGCAGTATGGCTTGGCGGCTACTTTAAGGAGGTTGCCACCCGGGAGGCTGTGCGAGAGTTGGTTTCAAGCTGGGCTGCCGAAAATCGGCAATTTCCAGCTCGAGCACTTGAGCAACAATTAAAATTCAAATTTGAATCTGAGCAAGCTGAAGTAAGGTCATCTGCGCTTAAAAAGCTCGCCGCGAGTTATCCTGACAGTATGGGACGACAATTGGTCAATGTTCGGAAAGAAAATGAGAAATTCATGTCTCCAGTAGCTCAGCTGGTAGCTGCAGAATCGGAAATTATCGGCATTAGAGAAAAAACACAAAAACTAAACCGCGAGATTGAACAGCATGCCTTTGCTGCGCCTTTAGTCGGGCAAGCAGAGTTGTTTTTGAAGCAGGTAAATAGCGGCAGCGAAGGCGTCAATAAGTTGACGTTCATGTTGGAGGAATATGGCAAAAAAGTTAAAACAGATGCTGAGCGCGAAAAGTTACTAACCATAGCAGCAGATTTATCTCAAATAACAGCTCGGTTTTTATCGCAGGCGCAATTTATTGCTCCCCCCTCGGTGCCCAGCCGTTCTGAAAGCCCGTCGCCTTTGATGTATATGGGTATTTTGGGCTTGTTGTTTGCGCTACTGGCAGCTGCCTATTGCTGGCGAGATGTGATTGTTAAATTGCTTAAGCAGGACGAGAGTACCAAGGTTAACCTGACTGCCTAGCCCTGTTAGTCGCTTAACTTTCAACAGCTTTAGGTAAAGTCATAATGCTTCAGTTCAAAAAGAGATTCTATCAATCAGCAAGCGGATACAACATTGCATTTTGGTCTGTTGTTTTCGTTAGTATGGTTTTTATTGCGTCATCGTACCCCATGATGAAATTGCGATTTGACATTTGGCAGCATATTGGAAATATTGACATCTTGGTGTTTAACCCAGATGCCAAGGTTGTCCGGTCAAACTGGCACTCAACATGGGCTTTCGTACTTAGGGTGCTAGACATAAGAGATATTTTTGCGTATGCCGTGATTATTCATCGGGTCCAGTTTGTACTAAATTGCATCATTATTTATTTTGCCGCAAGACTGTTGTTTTCTTCATTGCTTCCAACGGCTGACATCATGAATAGCAGGAGTGACGCCAGCAGAAAACATTGGTCGTCAAGCCTGGCGATAAGCAGTGTGTTGGTGTGGCTGACGGTCATCGGCACCGTTAGCACCTTTCAGCAGGCGTGGATCATGTGGTACTCGGTTAATTACCAAATCACATTACCATTGCTTTTTTTGGCGCTGGCTTTGCTTGTCAGTGCTTTTTCCATGCCACAAAGTACAACAATTGTTGTCTTGAAACTCTCTGGTTCATTGGCATTATTGACGTTGATATATTTTTATCATGCAGGTGAACTTGCCTATCTGGTTTTCTACTTGCCCATTTTGCTGATCTGTTTTACGACCAAAAGAAACTATAAAAAAACCTTAATCTTAATGATGTTGGCACTGATCGTTGTGCTTCTTGGTGTCAAGTTTTATTCAGATATTGTGCCGGGACTCATTAAACTACTTAAAGAGGGGGATTGGCGTCAAATCAAAGAAAGAATTAGCATTGATGGGCTCTACAACGTCCAGGGTGGCAATCGCTATTTGGCTAATTGGAATGAGTTGTACGCTTTGAGTGTTTTCATGGTTGTGCCCATTGCCCTGCTCGTGTGGAGTAAGCGCATCCATTTCAACCAACGCGTTTTCTTTTTTATTGCGCTGTCCTTGGTATTTTGTTTCATTCCCACGTTTAAATATTCTGCAGGCGTCGCTTCACTTATTTCGTACGACGGCATTGTAAATCGCTATTATTTTGCATCTTTCGTTTTCATCATGCTACCCATGGTTGCGTATTCAATCGTCTGGAATGTTAAATTGTTGCGGCACCCAACTATATTGGTTGCCATCGTGTTGGTGTTAATGGGGCTAGTTTTTGCTTACTCTAGATCAATCAACCACGGTGGTGTGTATTATCAAAATGTAAAATCGATCAGAGATAGTTTGTATCAAGATCGTGTTGGTCTTGATATGCCAGCAATAGAGGTTGAGTCAATTGGGCGTCAAATTAATGAAGCAGAAAAAAAATACGGCTCAGAGCAAATCATCTTTTGTGCAAATTACGATAAATCACATATAGTTCGATATATATATCGGAAAGAAAATATATTATTCCACCGCGGTCATTTATTGATTACACTGGATCAGTGTGGTAACTATGCTATATCCAAAAATAAGTTGGCTGTAATTATTGATTGATTAACTGATAATGATGTTTAGTGCTAGATCCCTAGTCTTTGGTACTTCACTCTTAATTGTATTGAGCATAAGTGGTGTTTGGAGTCTCAGAGTTCACATAAAGCCCCTTGTTTGGACCATGATCAACGTCAACGCTACCCCCCAGCAAGGTGACGCGCACTTGATCCAAACCAGTAGGGGTAAAAATATACTGATTGATACGGGTCACCTAGCCCCCGCACGCTCAGCCTTGGTGCCTTTCCTGCAATCAAAGGGTATAAAAAAAATTGATACTGTTTTCGTGACACACCCTCACAAAGACCATTACCTAGGTCTGCAAGCGATTTTGGAAAGTGGCATTGCTATTAATGAGGTTTATTTCAATACCATTGACCGTCAAGACTGTGAAGCAGAAATGCCTTTGGGTTGTGATTATGAAGAAATACTGAGCTTCCAGACGATGCTGAAAAGCAACCGCGTTAATGTGCTCGAAGCCAAAGCCGGCATGGTGTTTGATTTGGGCTGGGGCAGTAGCTTGAAAATTTTGTATGCCTTTGACGGCGTGAACACGCCAGTGGGACGCACGGATATCAACGACATGTCGTACATCATGCTGCTTAAACATGGCTTCAATGCTGCCTTGTTCACGGGCGATTTGAATGCAAAACTCGGTGCCTATTTGGCCAAAGAAGGCAAAGAATTGAAGGCGGATATTTTGAAATTCCCACATCATGGCGCGGAGGGTGCAGCGCCTGACAGTTTTTATGCTGCTGTGGCCCCCAAAGACGTGTTGGTACCTAGTCCAGCTTTACTTTGGTGCTCTGCACGTAGCACCCGCATGAAAAACTGGGTTGAATCGCGCAAAATCCCGACCTATGTCAACGGATTTTCTGGAAACGTGACTGTCAAAATGGGCTTTTTTAATTACCAAATTGGAGCTGAGCGTTCGCGGACGCGCTTGCCTTCGCCCGAATGCCCTGTCCAGTAAGATCAGGGCATGACCAGTCTCACTACTTTTTCTGAAACGATCAGCCGCGATGGTTGGACGATTCCCCAAGTAGCCGCCTGCCTGAAACAAGTTGTCGGTGAGATGCTGTTGGATGAAAAAGCGATGTGCTGCACTTTGCTGACTTGGGTAGATGCCACCACACGCGTCGCCAATCACGCCACTGGGCGACGCTTCACGCGGCTTCAATGCATAGAAAATACACTCAGCGCAGCTGGCTTTGCTTTGACTCAGCGAGATTTTGACGGCTGGTTCAAAGTGCAATCCGAAGGCAATCTAGGTGACTGGCGACCAAACGATTTATTGCCTTACACGCCGATTGACCCACGCCTAGCTGAGCAAGACACCCGAATTGACCAGCTGGAGCATGACTTGCACCAAATGGAAGTTTCTCGCAACCGTGCCAAAGCAGAGCTGGCGCATGTGCAGGCCGAGCGGGATCACTTTATTGCGGTTCATTCTGAAGAAATTTACAAGTCAGTAAGTGCTAACTATCAAAATTCTGCAAGCTGGCGGGTCACCCAGCCTTTGCGAAAACTGATGGCTTGGCGACGTGGGGAGAAGCTTTCAAGAGCTGTCGAGATACCCACCACGCCTGTTTCTATGACAATTGCGCCTTGGACTTTGCCTGGCTACAACATCGAAAAAGCATGGAAAGCCCCTGACATTGAAGATTTTGACCGTAACGACTACGCAGAATGGATTCGCCGTTACGACAGCCCGAGCGCGATTGAAATTGCCAGTTTGACTGAACAAGCAAAGGCTTTGGCCTTACAGCCAAATGCTCCCAAGTTTTCGCTGTTGATGGCGATTGAACAACCCAATCTGCAGTGGCTCAAAGAGGCAGTGGCATCGGTTCAGGCGCAGGTTTACTCGAAGTGGGAGTTGTGTGTTGCCGTGTCTACCAATTCAGATTCAGCAGCAAGCGCATTTTTAGAAGCAGTGGCGAAATCTGATCAACGAGTCAAGATTATTAATGCGGCAACTGTTGCAGACAATTTACTTGCAAAAGCATATGAAGTTGCGACTGGAGACTGGATTAGCACTATATATGCTACAAATAAAATAGCAATAAAGGCAATAAATACGACGGCTATATGCATATTAGAGCATGTAAATCTTAAAATTATCTATACTGACAGCGACAAGCTTAGTCCTCCCGCATTTCAGCGTGCTCAGCCTGATTTCAAGCCCGACTGGAATCAGGATTTGTTTTACTCTCAAAATTACACGCAGGATTTGTGCTTCTTTAGGGCCGATTTGGTCCGTGAATTGGGTGGGTTTGACGCGAGTTTTGACTTGACTTTGCGTGCTTTAGAACATACGGAGCCGTCGCAGATTCACCATGTTCCACAAGTTTTGGTGCATGTTCGTGAAAACACGGTTGACGTCAAAGTTGAAACTGAAAAGGCTATAACCAAACGTATTCAATATGCTTTGCCTGAAGCACTACCGTTGGTGAGTTTGATTATTCCGACCAAAAACAACGTCAAACTGTTGCGACAATGCCTTGACAGTATTTTGAGCAAAACAAGTTACGCAAACTTTGAGATTTTGGTCCTCGATAACGGCTCTGATCAGCCAGACACTTTGGATTACTTGAAGACACGCAGATCGAATTCAAAAATTCGTGTGATTCGAGACAACTACGCTTTCAATTTCTCTGCCCAAAACAACTACGCCGTCACCTTTGCAAAGGGCGAGGTTATTGGATTGATCAACGATGACATCGAGGTGGCATCAGTCGATTGG
>JANPLX010000059.1:0-18843 GCA_031422495.1 Polaromonas sp.
CAGCCCCAAAGCTTCGCCATGGCGATGTTCGGGTGTGATTTGATGTAGGGTGCTCATGATCATGGGTTGCACCGAACCGAGCACGAAGCCCAACGCAACAGAACAGGCACCCATCGCCCAAGCAGTTGGCATCAACGGGTAAATACCGAACAGAACACCCGTCGTCACCATCGCGCCCGACACGACCACCCATTCTTTCAAATACTTGGCGATGAAAGGTAATAGCACCCGAACCACGGCGGCAGCGATGGCAAAGACACCCAATATTGAGCCAATCACCGAAGCGCTGTAGCCGCGTTCGTGCCCCAAAATCGGCACCACAAAAGTGTGCACATCCCAACAAGATGACAAGAACCAGTTAACAATGATCAACCGGCGCATCATCGGCTCGTTGAACAAATCCCAAGCGGTGCTGGGCTTCACGCCTGCACCTACTTCTACAGGTGGCAATTCACGCGTTTTGTGCACCAGCACCCAAGATGCCAGAGGCAGTAACGCCAACAGCAAAAATGCAGCTCTGAATCCGCTGTGGTCAATCAACAACCCTGCAAAAAACGGACCTATAAAGTTTGACACCGCTGGGCCCAGCGATAACCAGCTAAAAACACGCTTCAGCTCGGTGCTGCCTTCGGCACTGCGGCCTACAAATCGCTGCAGGGCAATCACCATCACTCCCGTCGCGCCGCCCGTCATCAAAGCGCTGAGACACAAAATAGGAAAAATCGGAAAAGCAACCGCTAAGCCTGCGCCCGCGCTAGCCGCCAATACAGAAAGTTGTACGGGTTTGCGCAGACCATGTTTGTCGGTAAATCGACCAGCCGGTAACGCTAAAAAAACCTGAGTGAGTGCAAACAAAGCAAGCAGAACACCAACTGCAGCTGGGCTGTAACCTTCACGCAATGCCAAGAGCGGTGCTGCCATGCGCATACCCGCCATGCAGGCGTGCAGGCAAATTTGCGCTGTTATTAATTTGCTGAGTTCTTTGCCAGTCAAAACAACCTCGCCTGATGATTTTCAACCGCCTTGATTGCTTGGACCATCAAAATCACTGTCGTTAGGGATCAATTCCTGCGCTTGTGTATCAGGTAAGGCTTCAACTTGCTTCAAAGCACGACCCATCGCGCGGGTACGCACATCAGCATCTGTCAGTGTTTTGAGCACGGTTTCTGTTTGTGAACGCGCCTTATCCAACATACCACCAAATTTACCAAACTCGGTTTTCACGGCACCGAGTACTTGCCAAACTTCGCTCGATCGCTTCTCTAAAGCCAGCGTTCTAAAGCCCATCTGCAAAGAACTAAGCATCGCCAAAAGTGTCGTCGGTCCTGCCAAGGTGATGCGGTGCTCACGCTGAAGTGATTCCATCAGCCCAGGGCGGCGCAGTACTTCTGCATACAAGCCTTCGGTAGGTAAAAATAAAATCGCAAAATCAGTGGTGTACGGCGGTTCTATGTACTTCTCTGCTATTGATTTTGCTTCTAAGCGAATGCGCATTTCTAGCGCTTTACCAGCCGATTCTGTACCCATTACATCGGCATTGGCTTGCGCATCGAGCAAACGCTCGTAATCTTCATTCGGAAATTTGGCATCAATCGGTAACCACAAGGGCTCGCCATCTACGGAGCGTCCTGGAAGTTTGACTGCAAAATCGACCACGTTTTTACTACCCGGCTTGGTAGCAATTTGTGCGCCATATTGGTCAACCGTGAACACTTGCTCCAACAAACTGGCCAACTGTGCTTCGCCAAAAATACCCCGTGTTTTGACATTGGTGAGCAAATGCTTCAAATCACCGACGCCCTGCGCTAGCGTTTGCATCTCACCCAATCCTTTATGGACTTGCTCCAAACGATCTGCCACCTGCTTGAAACTCTCGCCCAATCGCGCTTGCAACGTGGTTTGCAGCTTTTCATCAACCGTGGCACGCATTTCGTCTAGCTTGGCAGAATTCGTGGTTTGCAGTTGGGTGAGCTGCTTTTCCATGGTTTCACGCACTTCGTTCATACGACGGGCATTGGATTCGCTTAAGCCTTGCAGTTGCGTAGTCAGCGTGTCTGCCAGTGTTTTTTGAAGTGCTGCGAGTTGCTGGCTGGATTGAACCGTTAGCGCATCGATTTGCGTGTTTTGAGTGCGAAAAGCTTCACCGCTTTGCAGCACCACAGCTTGTTGGAATGCGCCGAAGCTTTGCGTCAACTCTTGCCTACCTCCGCGAGAGGATTCGGTGATTTCACGACGCAGCTCGCGCTCAAGCCTCTCAGAAGTGGTTGATACCGCTCCTAGCAGCTCAGTTTTGCCTTGCACAGCAGCGGCAGTGGCGGTTTTGTCTGCGCGTTTGAAAGCTAACCAAATCAACACCAAGGCATTAAAAACGGCTACGGCAATAAGTAGCCACAAAATCCACGGTTCGATACTGATGCTTGCTGTGTTGTTCATTACCACTAGTTTACTTGATACTGGCTATATGTACAGCATAAAATATTAAATTTTGATTAAAAATAGTAATAAATACGCATCTAGCCGGCATATTTATTGCCTAAGTAGCTATTAAAAATATAGCAAAAATACCATGCAATTGCTTAATTCAATGCTGAGACTGCTTTACCATTCAACAAAAAGCCAATCAAATTATCGGCCGCTTTGTTGGCCATGGCCATACGCGTCGGCACAGTGCTGCTGGCAATGTGCGGCGTGAGGACGACGTTAGGCACGGTAAGCAAATCTGGGTGAACCGATGGTTCGCCCTCAAAAACATCCAAACCAGCTGCAGCGATTTGCTTGTTTTTCAGCGCGATGGCCAAAGCCGCATCGTCCACAATACCCCCTCGTGCAAGATTAATCAAATTCGCTGTTGGCTTCATCAAAGATAACTCTTCTGCGCCGATAGTATGGTGCGATTCTGCTGAGTAAGGGACGACGAGCATGACGTGGTCTGCCGTCTGAAGAAGCTCATTTTTTGTGACGAAACTTGCCTTACAGGCCACCTCAGTAGCTGCATCGACTCGGTTGCGGTTGTTGTAAATCACCTTCATACCAAAGCCAAAAGCACCGCGCTTAGCAATGGCTTGGCCGATTTTTCCCATGCCGATGATGCCTAAGGTGCTGCCATGCACTTCGCCACCCGCAAACATGTCAAACCGCCAGCTTTTCCACAGCCCTGCGCGCAGAAAGTGTTCACTCTCGGTGACGCGACGCGCAGTCGCCATCAGCAAAGCAAAACCGAAGTCCGCAGTCGTTTCAGTCAAAGTATCTGGCGCATTACTCCCAAGTACGCCTGCAGCCGTCATAGCTGGCAGGTCAAAGTTGTTGTAGCCCACTGTCATATTCGCGCAGATTTTGAGTTGCGGACATGCGTTGAGTAAGTCGGCATCGATGCGTTCTAAGCCAAATGTGAAAGCACCAACTTTGCCTTGCAGCTTCTCTATCAGCTGTGGTTTTGTCCAGTTTTCGTCTGCTTGGTTGGACGTTACTTCAAAATGCTGCGCTAACTTTTCAATCGTCTCAGGGAAAATAGCACGTGTGACTAAAATGGCAGGCTTGGTCATTAATATTGTCTAAAATGTGGTTAATTATAGCTTCAGCCGTCGTATTTATTGCTTTTACTGCTATCATAATAATAGCGAACTGAATTGATCGCCAGTGACATTATCTACCATCTATCGACAGAGTCTTATGTTTTGCGATTAATTATCTGTCGGGATTTGCGTCATTAACTGCTCGAAAGATGCGACTCGTGCAATGTAAGGCATTGATTGTAAATCTGACGAAATCGCTCCGATTGCAAACGCATGATCGGCCAGCCGCATCAATTCTAAATCGTCTTGGTCAGCTCCTACCACCCACGTGAGATTGATGGGGGGTGATGTTGCATCTGCCAAAAAACAGCGTAATACATTGCTTTTACAACCCATAGGCTTGTTCGTGGTCAAGCCATTCTTTGCAGATGGATTGTGAGCATATCTTCCTGGAAAGCCGAATCCACCATCCGATGCACTCAAAAATGCAGGGTTTATATTTAGTTGACCGTTACAAACATCACCATCGAATTGAATGGTATGCGCCATGGCGAAGTCTGCAAAAATACGCCTTCGAATAATATCAGCTGCGACGAAATAGCTATCACTTAGCACGCCGACCATAAAGCCTTGGCGTCGCATTTTGTTAACAAACTCAATCACGCCAGGCCGAATCTTCATGTGCCGTGCAACTTCGTCAAATTTCTGCATGTGCACAAATCGGAAAAGGTAGGCTAATTTGTCTTTTTGTGTTCGCTTGTCGTCATTTTGAAAGCTTGGATCAATGCATAACTGGTTTAAAGCTTCTTGTTGCCCAGTGACACGTGCCAGCTCAACCACAAACTGAGCTTCAGTTACCGTGTAATCCATATCTAGTAATAAGAGTCGCCGCCGTCCTTTGCGTCGCGTCAGTACATATTCAATACCGGATGATGCTAGTCTCTGAGATTCGTACATAGCACCGATTTGCTCGACATTTAAGCGCCCAGCTGATCGAGCTCTGTTAAATATCACACGACCCACCTCATTAGCCATCAGAGATAGGTCATGCAGAGGCTGGCTGTCGTTTTCTAAGAACCCAATATCGACCTCAGCCAACGCTGCGCCCGCAAGATGCGCATCAATCAATAGTGCGACATCTACACCATAGCCATCTTCAAATTTCAATGACTGCAAGAGCGTCTTACGCGCTGCAATGATCCCACCCAGTGGCTGAGCAAAATGCGCAACCTCCGGGAAGAAAATATGCAACATGGGCTTGGCCGTCAGCACTGTGACGCGTCCACCGCCACGGCCAAACCGTGCTTTCACAAAATCAGCTTTGTTATTCAGCAAAGGCTCGGACAAGTCTGTGATGATGCCAGATCGTAAGCCAGCCAAATCACCATCCAAATAGACAATAATATCGTTTTTCGCGACATCGACACCATCACACATTGAGCCGCCTTTGCCTAACATCCGAGCTGTAATCACTTTGGCACCAGCAAGCTTGGCTCGCGCAGCAGTATCGTCAATCGAGCTGTCATCGATGACGATAACCTCCGCCGTGGCAGGGTCAGAGAAAGCGTAGCTAACGACATCTGCAATGCGTTTTGCTTCGTTCAGCGCCGGAATAACAACAGATACATAACCTGTGTTATTGCGTTTTCTCTTCAAAGTCGATTCGGTGTTTTTGATATTTTGAATTGGCATCTGTAAAGCTTGCAAAAATAACTTTTAGCAGAAGTTAATGCATGCTTTGTAACTCAACTGGTAACAGTAGTTGCGAGCAGTATGTGTGGCGTTGACTAGCCGTATTAATATACCAAGGACGGGGGAGGCTGATTTGCCGGCTTCACAGCATCATCGTTGCTATCTGCAGGCGAGCTTGCGTTGGCTTTAGCTGGAGGGCCTTTACCCAATTTTTCTTGCGGGTCACAGCCCATCACAGCTAATAGTACAAAAAATCCCACGACATAACCTAAGGCAACTTGCCGGCCACCCTTTATCCACGCACCAACTGATTTAGCTACAGCGTACATATTGCTTATTGCCACACCTGCTGACTGCTGTTTTGTACAAATATCATCCGATTGATTGGATTCAATATGGGAATTTTGGCTTAATTTAGTCAAGGTTTTCGGAAAGATTGCACTAATAAAAAGTATTTTCAATTTATTCATTTTTACCCTTTAAATATGACTATAGCCGGCGTAATTAGTACCTAAGTAGCTATTAAACTAATAGTAAAATTTATCAGAATTTAGATAAACCAGATCAAAGTCATGGCAAAAAACAGGGGCACAAGTATGCCAACCGACCAAGCCATGTAACCAAAGAAACTAGGCATTTTCAAGCCACGGTTTTCAGCGATGGCTTTCACCATTAAATTAGGGGCATTACCAATGTAAGTATTCGCACCCATGAAAACAGCGCCAGCAGATATTGCGGCAAGTGTGGGCGCTAGGCTGGTCATAAGCAACTTAGCATCGCCACCAGCCGTATTAAAAAATACAAGATAGGTGGGTGCGTTGTCTAAAAATGAGCTTAGCAAGCCAGTTGCCCAAAAGTAAGCTGCGGGATTCGGCGTGCCGTCTGGCCGTGTCACGGCGGCTACCACGGCGGAAAACGGGCCATCTAGCCCCGCTTTTAGCATAGCAATCACTGGAATAATCGTGAGGAAAATACCGGCAAAAAGCTTAGCTACTTCAAGCATGGGCTCCCATGAAAACTGATTATCGTCATGCACTTTCGCACTCGTCAGTTTGTAAGATATCAGGGTAATGACGACCAGACCAATATCACGCACCAATCCTGGAAGCCCAACTTCCGTGCCCATGAGGTTAAAGGTAACCGTCGATTTCCAAAAACCACTCATCAACACAAATAGTGCAATCGCACCTAAAAATCCAAAATTGAACACACCATCAAAGCCTATGTTCCTAGAGTCTGGTGTTGGGTCTGCGGGTAAAAGTTCTTCTCTGCGATGATAAAACCACGAGTCCAACGTATAAAAAATAGCCAGTAATGAGCCAATTAAAAAGAGCGTTTCTGGAAAAATGTGGCGCACAGTCCAGAAAAAGTCCACGCCTTTCAGAAAACCCAAAAAAAGCGGTGGGTCACCTAAGGGCGTTAAAGAACCACCAGCGTTGGACACAATAAAGATAAAAAAGACGATAACGTGTGCTTTATGCTGCCTATTGTCATTGGCGCGAATCAAGGGACGAATCAGCAGCATTGACGCACCCGTCGTGCCCATAAAACTGGCTAACACAGCACCGATGGCGAGGATACTGACGTTAAGTCCAGGGCTCCCGTGCAAGTTTCCGCGAATATAAATACCACCCGAAACCGTGAACAGCGCAGTTAACAGCACTATAAACGGTATGTATTCAGCCAGTAAGGCGTGAACCAGACCAGTAGCAGCTGTACCTACCCCATAAATGACTGCAAAAGGCACTAAAAATGCTAGCGCCCACGCCGCAGTGACTTTGCCGTAATGGTGATGCCAGAAGCCTGCTGCCAATAACGGCATCACCGCTATTGACAAAAGAACACCAGCAAACGGAATACCCCAAACAGCGGAGAGCTTGCTGCCATCGATGTCTGCTGCGAAAGACAAACTGGGCAAAGTCACAAGCAGGACAAAAAAAGCAAAGAAAACGACTTGGCGTAAGGAAAATTGATTGAACTGCAAAGAGTAGTACTCCAAAAATAGTGATGCCAATGTTACCTTGAACGCAAGTGTTTCAGATTGAGAATTTCGACTTATTACCGTTCAAAACTAGGGTAAATACCAATTAAGCCAATACTTTATATACGCATGATTCAAATGTTATTCAATTCATAGGCGATGCAGAACACGATGGTGTCTGCGACTACCCACAGGAGTAAAAGCATGCAAAAGATTTTGCACATCAACCCAGACAAATGCACAGGCTGTATGCAGTGCGAAATGGCTTGTTCCTTCGAGAACTACGGCACATTTGCCATTGCCAAATCACGCATCAAGGTTTTTGATTTTCACCATACTGGTAAAAAAGTGCCCTACACCTGCACCCAATGTGACGAGGCTTGGTGCTTGCATGCATGCCCAGTAGAAGCTATCACCGTCGATAAATCTACAGGCGCTAAAGTAGTGAACGAGAGCACTTGCGTGGGCTGCAAAGTTTGCACTATCGCCTGCCCGTTTGGCACGATTAACTACGTCGAAGAAACCGGCAAAGTGCAAAAGTGCGACTTGTGCGGTGGTGACCCGGCATGTGCTACAGCTTGCCCAACTGGTGCGATCACCTTTATTGATGCGAATTGGACAGGCTTGGGCAAGATGTCGGCATGGGCTGACAAGCTTGGCAACCAGCCCTCTGCTTCTTGATGCAGTATCTTCATACAGCGTCTTAATTCATACCTTCAGGAGAATAAATCATGTCATGGGCAGGAAAAATACTTCGCGTTAATTTGACCGCGGGAACCGTCAAGTCAGAACCCCTCAACATGGATTGGGCGCGCGCCTATATCGGTTCGCGTGGCTTGGGCACTAAATATTTGGTAGAAGAGGTTGATGCCACTGTCGATCCGCTCTCACCTGGAAACAAAATTATCTGGGCGACCGGGCCACTGACAGGCACGATGGCATCCACTGGCGGACGCTACACCGTTGTCACAAAAAGCCCGCTTACTGGGGCGATTGCTTGCTCTAACTCGGGTGGCTACTGGGGCGCAGAATTCAAAATGGCAGGCTGGGACATGGTGATTTTCGAAGGAAAATCACCAAAGCCGGTGTACCTATATGTGAACGACGATGTGGCTGAATTGCGCGATGCTTCTCACCTATGGGGGAAGAGCGTTTGGGAAACCGAAGGCATATTAAAAACCAGCTTGCAAGACCCACTGACACGTGTTTCAAGTATTGGTAAAGCTGGCGAAAACGGCGTATTGTTTGCGGCTGTTGTCAATGATTTGCACCGTGCAGCTGGCCGCTCAGGCGTTGGTGCAGTCATGGGTAGTAAAAACCTCAAAGCTATCGCTGTGCGCGGTACAAAAGGCGTGGGCAACTTACACAACCCGAAAGAGTTCATGAAAGTCATTGCCGAGAAGAAAAAAATCTTGGCAGAAAACGGCGTGACTGGGACGGGTTTACCAGCCATGGGCACACAGGTACTGATGAGCGTCATCAACGAAACCGGTGCATTGCCAACGCGCAACCACCGCGACAACCAGTTTGAAGGTGCAAAAGACATTGGCGCAGAAGCCATGGCGACACCGCGTAAATCCGACGGCAAAAAGCATTTGGTCACCAACCAAGCTTGCTTTGGTTGCACGATTGCTTGCGGGCGCATCAGCAAAATGGATGAAAATCATTTCACCATCGTCAACAAGCCACAGTACAAGGGCGCAAATGGTGGCTTGGAATACGAGGCGGCTTGGGCTTTAGGCGCTGCCAATGGCGTGAACGATTTGGAAGCGTTGCAATACGCTAACCTGTTATGCAACGAAGAAGGCATTGACCCTATTAGCTTCGGCACCACGGTAGGCGCGGTGATGGAGTTGTACGAAATGGGCGTGTTGACCAAAGAGCAAATCGGCATTGATGCCAAGTTTGGCTCGGCTGAGACCTTAGCATTTTTGGCAGAAGAAACCATTTATGGTCGCGGTTTTGGTAAAGAGATCGGACAAGGATCTAAACGACTCACAGCTAAATACGGTCACCCCGACTTGAGCATGAGCTCTAAAGGACAAGAATTTCCTGCATATGACGGTCGTGCCATTCAAGGCATTGGCTTGGCTTATGCCACATCAAACCGTGGCGGCTGCCATTTGCGTGGCTATACGATTGCATCTGAAGTACTGGGCATTCCAGTCAAAACTGATCCGCTTGAGCATGACGGTAAACCAGAATTGGTCAAAGCGTTTCAAGACGCGACCGCAGCGTTTGACTCATCAGGCTTGTGCATTTTTACCACCTTTGCTTGGGGCTTGGCCGACTTAGCGCCACAAATGGCAGCCGCCTGCGGTGACCAATATTCCACGGAGGAATTGGAGAAAATTGGCGAACGTATTTGGAACATGGAGCGCGAATTCAATAACCGCGCTGGTTTTACCGCCAAAGACGACAGCTTGCCAAAACGTTTGACGGAAGAAGCGTGCAAAACTGGCCCAGCCAAAGGCAAGGTCAACATGCTTGCTGAAATGATGCCTAAGTACTACGCAGCGCGTGGTTGGGACAACGAAGGTCGTCCAACCCAAGCGACACGAGAACGTCTTGGGCTTTGATGTCGGCATTTGATTTCTGGCTTTGAGTAAGTAGCCATTTCACATAACAGCATAAACGGCGGCTTACATGACTTTCATGTAGCCGCCATTTTATTTTCAGGAGACTAAAACATGCATCACGTCATCATCGGCGGTGGCCCTGCCGGAGTAATAGCTGCGGAAACGATACGCAAGCAAGCGCCCCACGACAACATCACCATTGTGAGTGACGAAGCCGAGCCACCGTACTCTCGTATGGCGATTCCGTATTTACTCATGGGGAATGTGAAAGAAGATGGGACGTATCTCAGAAAAGACTCCTCGCACCTCAAAAATTTGCACGTAAACTGGATACAAGCCAGCGTCAAAAAAGTTGATGCTGCTACAAAAAAAGTAGTATTTAATAATGGTACTGAGGTGACGTTTGATACCCTGTTAATTGCAACAGGATCGCACCCCATCAAACCGCCGATTCCTGGTATTGACTCTGCAGGTGTGCACACCTGCTGGACGATGGACGATGCGAGAAAAATCATGGCCTTGGCGACCAAAGATTCACGCGTCTTGCAATTAGGCGCGGGTTTCATTGGTTGCATCATCATGGAGTCACTCGCAGCGCGCGGCGTGAAACTTAGCGTTGTTGAAATGGGCGACCGTATGGTGCCGCGCATGATGGGGCCAACCGCTGGTGGCATGATTCGGGACTGGGTGCAAGCCAAAGGTGTGGAAGTCTTTACAGCAACCAAAGTTGAATCTATTGAAGCTGGCAAACCCTTAAAAATCAAACTAAGTAACGGTAAAACGGTGGAAGCAGATTTGGTCATCAGCGCTGCAGGTGTGCGCCCTGCCATTGGTTTCTTAAAAGACTCTGGCATCACCTGCTTGTTAGGTGTGTTGACTGATGCGCATTTACAAACCAATGTACCGGGTATTTTTGCAGCAGGTGACTGCGCTGAAGCGTTTGACAAAGTGAGCAACAAAACCATCGTTAGCGCCATTCAACCCAACGCTGCCGAACAAGCCAGAGTAGCCGCCATGAACATGGTAGCAACAAGCCGTGGCAAAACGATGCAAGCTGAGCTCAAAGGCGTGACGCAAATCAACGTTCTGGACACGCTTGGCTTGATTTCTACCAGCTTTGGCGATTGGCAAGGTCAACCTGGTGGTGAACATGTTGAATTGACGGATTTGAAGCAAGGTCGTCACCTCAGTTTGCAATTCAAAGACGATGTCTTGGTGGGCTGTAACAGCGTGGGCTGGACAGAGCATGTTGGCGTGATGCGTGGTTTGGTTGAAGGTAAAGTCAAACTTGGTGCGTGGAAAGATCAACTCAAAGCAGATCCCACCAAACTCATGCAAGCTTACATCGCAAGTGCGCAGGGACAGCAAGAGTGGGCGGGTGCGCAAGATGAACGCCGTAGATAAGCTGTGATTGGTAAAATGAAAAACAATGAACATCACTCTCAAGTTATTTGCCTCGCTGACTGACTACCTTCCCGTCGAATCAAAATACACCAACATTGTGGCTTTGGACGTTGCCGAAGGTACGACCATCGGCAAGGTCATTGAAAAACACAGCCTGCCTGAAAAATGGGTGCATTTGGTGCTGGTCAACGGCGTTTACATCTATCCAGAGCAACGTGCTGGACATGCCTTGGTAGAAGGTGACGTCTTGGCCATCTGGCCACCGATTGCAGGTGGATAGGTAGTTAATGCAGTCGTTCTACGCTGAAAAATTTGACCGTGAAATGGGTTGCACCGAAGCGGATTGGCTACGTCTGCTGCCAGCCGCCATGGGTGACAACCATTGGAAGCTACAGGACAAGTCAGCCGGCGTGCGCATTGGTGATGGTGCGCTTGGGCTGAAATGGCAAGTGGGCGAGCCGCGCCAGATTGGCTTGGTCAACATACCCAATTTTTTGGTTAGCTTTCGTTTTGCAGGTTTAAACGAAGAACAGCGCTACGTTTTCATGAAGCGTTTTGATTTGTACATGCATCGCGGTGGCGGTTAAGCCACACCGACGATTCAATCCAACCAAGTCGTAAATTCTGCCGCTGGCACACGTGGTGTATGAAAGGTGTTGACTTTGTCAGTCTCATCGGCATAGCCGAGCGACATACCGCAAACCAACATTTCGTCTTCACCCGCCCCAATATGCGGCATGATGATATTGGCAAAGCCGTTCCACGCCGCTTGTGGGCAGGTATGCAAACCATGACCACGTGCAGACACCATCACGTTTTGCAGCAACATCCCTACGTCTAGCATGCTGCCACGGCCCATCACGCGATTCACCGTAAACATAAGCCCTACAGGTGCGTCAAAAAACTTGTAATTGCGCTGGTGCTGCGCATGCATTTTGTCTTTATCGGCTTTACCTATACCGAGTAAACCATACAAGCTCCAACCATTTTCACGACGGCGGTCGATGAAAGGGCTGATCCATTGTGTCGGGTAATAGTCGTATTCTTCTTTGTAATTTTTCGCTAACTCTGGGTTAGCACGAACCGCATCATGTGCTGTACAAATTTTTTCGATCAGGCTATCGCGACTTGCGCCTTGCAGCACATACACCTTCCACGGCTGTGTGTTGGTGCCAGACGGTGCTCGGCTGGCAACTTCTAAAATTTGCTCCAACAATGCACGTGGTACAGGCTCTTGCGTGAACGCACGCGCCGACATGCGACTGGTAATCGCCTCGTCGACAGCATTTAAATTCTTAATTTCCGACATGCTTAAGTTTCTCCAAAACTGATTTAAAAATAGTTGATAAAGGTGCGGGCCGGCGCGTGAGCTTGTCCACATACACGTGGATGAAATGCCCTTTCGCCGCACAAACGACAAATTCGCCCGCTGTATTGGTTGTGAACACGCCCAACTCGTAACGCACACTGGCGCTGCCTACATGGGCAACGCGAATGCCGATCTCGACGGGTTGGGGGAAGGTTACTGGCAAAAAGTAGTTGCACTGCGTCTCAACCACCAAGCCTATGGTTTCGCCTTTGTGAATATCCAAGGCATCATGCTCTATCAAATAAGCGTTCACCGCAGTATCAAACCAAGCATAGTAAACAACGTTGTTCACATGACCATAGGCGTCGTTGTCCGCCCAACGGGTATCTATGTGTCTAAAGTGGTGGAAGGCGTGGCGCGGCTCGGGTTCGGGGCGCATTTCGGGGCTATGTGGCGTGCTTGACATGTGCGTGATTGTCTATTTTGCTAATTTTCTAATTTGCATCAAGCTTTATTTTGCCAGCTTTGCCACTTAGCAAGGTACGCTAAGGCGACACGGTAGGTGTTCATTTGCACTTGCACGGTTTCATCTATGTTGTTGCCGTAGCCGCCCGCCATGCTAAATGCTAAGGGTATGCGGCGCTGCCACGACCAGTCAAACACCCGCCTATCCCGCGCCTCCAAGCCATCAAACGTCAACTTAAGCCGCCCCAGCCTGTCGCCCTCATGCGGGTCAGCGCCCGCCAAATAAATGATTAGACTAGGCTTGAAGCGGCGCTCTAATTCATCCAGTGCGTGATCTAGCGCATGCAAATACGCATCGTCTTCGCAGCCATCGGGCAGTTCAATGTCTAAGTCACTGGTTTCTTTGCGAAACGGAAAGTTTTTTGCGCCGTGCAGTGACAAAGTGAACACGCTTGCGTCGTCTTGAAAAATACTGGCCGTGCCGTTGCCTTGGTGCACGTCCAAGTCAATCACTGCGACTTTCAGCGGTTGATGTAGTTTCGCTTTGTCGCGACTCCACTCGGCCTGCATCAACCGCGCAGCCACCGCAGAGTCGTTGAACACACAAAAGCCGCTGCCTTTGTGTGCATAGGAGTGGTGCGTTCCGCCAGCGATATTTGCTGCGAGCCCGTTTTTGAACGCCGAACGGCAAGCACCTATAGTCGCCCCCACAGACAATCGCGCCCGCGCCACCATAGCCTCGCTCCACGGGAAACCAATCTCGCGCATCGCAGACGCAGTAATGCTGCCACGGGTCAGCTCTCGTATGTACAGAGGTGTATGCACCAGTGCCAACATGCCGTCGCTGGCCAGAGATGCTGTTTTTAAGTCAATGCCTTGATACTCCGCCACCAATCTATCGTGCAACATGCGGTACTTAGCCATGGGAAATCGGTGACCTTCTGGCAATGGCAAAACAAACTCACCGGTGTAGTAAACATCCATAGGGTGTGATTGTGTCAGCCCTGTGGCACCCCCCAGAATTGAGGGGTTTAGTGGGCATTTTAGAAATTCGCCTCTAAATTGCTGCACTGCAACATAAATCACTTGCAAAACTTCGGGATAACCCTATAATTCAACTTATGCTGCACTGCAACATAAAGTTTCAGAACAGCACTCAGTAGTGAGGGCGAAGTCAAATTTCACTTTCACATGCCAATTACATTTTTTATTCAACCTTTATAGATAGGAAATTATCATGTTGACCGTAGAACAAATCGTAGCCACAAACAAAGCTAACCTCGACACCCTATTTGGCCTAACCACCAAAGCCTTTGCTGGCGTTGAAAAAATGGTTGAGTTGAACGTCACTGCTGCTAAAGCCGCTTTGGCTGAGTCTGCAGAACACGCAAAAGCTTCTATGAGCGTGAAAGACGCGCAAGAATTCATAGCACTGCAAGCCGGTTTACTACAACCAATGGCTGAAAAATCAGCAGCTTACAGCCGTCACCTGTATGACATCGCTACCAGCGCCAGCGCAGAATTCACAAAAAACGTTGAAGCACAAACTGCTGAAGCGCAGCAGAAATTCATGGGTTTGGTTGACAACGCAGCTAAAAACGCACCAGCTGGCTCTGAGACTGCAGTCGCGTTCATGAAAAATGCAGTTGTTGCTGCTAACAATGCGTTTGAGCAAGTGCAAAAATCAGTGAAACAAGCAACTGATGTGGCTGAGAAAAACTTTACCGCTGCTACAGAAACAGCGATCAAAGCTACTACTTCTGCAACTGCAACAAAGAAGCGTTAATTAAAAACCGCTTTTTTTAGTCGCTCACAAAAAGCCGCCTAGGCAACTAGGTGGCTTTTTTATTGGCTTTTCACCGCAATCGCCGTCCTCAATTGCGGTAAAGCAGCCAACATCGCCGCCCTTCCCGCTTCAATAGACTTGCGTTTAGACGCAAAATCTGCACTTGAAACGCCTGCCAGCGCTGGTCGCACGGCAACATCAGCCTCGCGAAGCTCAAAAGAGTTGATCGACAAACTCATGATGGCGAAGGTTTGCAGCATGATGTCCATGGTGCTCAGAGCGGGATTGCTCTCTGGGGTCGCAGAAATATCGACAGCAATCACCACTTCAGCTCCCATTTGCCTTGCATAGCGCACAGGAACTGGCGATACCAAACCGCCATCAACATATTCGCGCGTACCGATTTTCACTGGCTGAAACACGCCAGGCACAGAGCTGGATGCGCGCACCGCCGTGGCCGCGTCGCCCGCTTGAAACAACACGCCTTTGCCGTTGTGCAAATCCGTCGCCACAATACCTAGCGGCATGGGGAAAGAATCGATTTTTCTGCCGCCCACTTGGCTGCTCACATAACGCGCCAGCGCCTCGCCGCGCAGCATGCCACGGCTGATGAAAGGCAGCGTCCAATCGGTCAACGCGGCTTCTTCCATGGTTTCTGCCACGGTTTGCAGCTGTGCGCCGGTTTTACCACTGGCATAAATGGCGGCAACCAGACTGCCAGCGGATGTCCCAACCACCAAATCGGGCTTGATACCAGCTTCTTCCAGCACCTGAATCACCCCAATATGCGCAAAACCACGGGCCGCACCACCACCCAAGGCTAGGCCGATTTTGGGAAGTTTTTTAGTGAAAACCATGGGCGTAGTGGGCGCATCGGGTGCAGTTGGTTTGGGTTGCATCAAGCTGCAACCAGTTAGTAGAAGCCCCACCATGCATGCGGCTATCAAGATCACATGAGATTTTGCTTTATAATTGAGAATGATTCGCATTTACATTAATTTTCCGTATTTCTATTTTTAACTGTTTTTAATTTTTTTGAAGGACTCACCATGTTCAAACGTTCGTTAATGACTCTCGCTGTTGTATCTAGCGCACTGATGTCGATCAACACAGCGCAGGCCCAAAGCACTGACAAAGTGCTCAACCTGTATTCTGCACGCCATTACGCCACAGACGAGGTACTTTACTCAACTTTCACGAAGACAACGGGTATCAAAATCAACCGCGTAGATGCTGACGATACAGGCATCATCACCCGTTTGAAAGCCGAAGGATCAGCTTCGCCAGCTGATTTGATTTTGTTGGTGGATGCAGCACGTTTGACCAAAGCAGATGCTGAGGGTATGTTTTTACCCATCAAATCCAAGAAACTAGACGACAGCATTCCCGCCAATTTGCGATCTGCAGCTACAAAAGACGGCGTGACTTGGACGGGCTATTCAACACGCGCACGTGTCATCGTGTACGACAAAGTCAAGGTGAACAAATCAGATATTGCCAGCTATGAGCAACTGGCTGACCCCGTCAACAAAGGCAAAGTCTGCACCCGCTCCGGCTCACACCCTTACAACTTGAGCTTGTTTTCATCTATGGTGGAGCACAACGGCGAGGCGAAAACCGAAGCCTTCCTCAAAGGCATGGTCGCCAACATGGCGCGTGCGCCCAAGGGTGGCGATACAGATCAAATCAACGGCGTCGCCTCAGGCGAATGCGCCATTGCCTTGGCCAACACCTACTACGTCGCCCGCATGATGCGCTCGACCAAGCCAGAAGACATCGCTGCCATGGCCAAAGTCGGCATCATGTTCCCAAATCAAGCTACCACCGGCACACACATGAACATCGCTGGCGGCGCCGTGGCGAAATACGCTAAAAACCGCGACAACGCGATTTTGTTCATGGAATACCTCGCCAGCCCCTTCGCGCAAGACCACTTTGCCAACGGCAACAACGAGTGGCCCACGGTTAAAGGCGTGAAGATTGACAACGCAGCGCTCAAAGCCATGAGCGGCGGCGGCGATTTCAAGAGTGAAACCATTCCGTTGACAGCAGTGGCTAAAAACCAGGTCAAAGTACAGCAGATGTTGGATCGGGTTGGCTACAAGTAAGCTAAAAGCCATCGTCCTGAGTCATAATTACCCTTTACGTTAACGTCAACTAAAAAGGGTAATTTCATGGACATCAAAGGCAAAGTATTCATCGTCACCGGCGGCGCATCAGGCTTGGGTGAAGGCACCGCGCGCATGCTGGCAGCCAGCGGCGGCACAGTGGTGATTGCGGACATGCAAGCCGACAAAGGCGAAACTATCGCCAAGGAAATCGGCGGCGCATTCGTCAAGTGCGACGTGACTTCTGAGGCCGATGGCCAAGCCGTCGTCGCCAAAGCCGTGTCCCTAGGCAAACTCATGGGTTTGGTCAACTGCGCAGGCATCGCCACCGGTGAAAAAACCGTCGGCAAAAACGGCCCGCACAACTTTGAAACCTTCAAACGCACCGTCACCATCAACCTGATCGGCAGCTTCAACATGATTCGCCTAGCGGCAGACGCCATGTGCAAAAACGAGCCAGAATCCACTGGCGAGCGCGGCGCGATCATCTCCACCGCCTCCGTAGCCGCCTACGACGGCCAAATCGGTCAAGCCGCCTACAGCGCATCCAAAGGCGGCATCGTCGGCATGACTTTGCCGATAGCCCGCGACCTGGCCCGCAACGGCATCCGCAACATGACCATCGCCCCCGGCATTTTTGGCACCCCCATGATGTTCGGCATGCCGCAAGACGTGCAAGACGCCTTGGCAGCCGCCGTACCGTTCCCGTCACGCCTTGGCACGCCGCTTGATTACGCGAAACTAGCGAAACATATTTTTGAGAACGACATGCTGAATGGTGAAGTGATTCGTCTAGATGGCGCGATTCGCCTCGCACCGAAGTAATCCCCGAAGGAATTCACGTTTAGCCCGCTAAATCAGTGAATCAAAACCCTGTGTGTCTTCTGACCTACAGGGTTTTTTGCATTCTAAACAGCATAAATATAGAGTAAGATGGTTTATTGTCTATATATATTGCTATATATTTCATAGTACCTTAGGCAATAAATACGCTGGCTAGAGCTATATTTAAGGGGTAAAAATGACACATTTGACTAAATTTAGTTATGTTGCAACCTTCGCTGCGTCCTTACTCGCAGGTTGTGCGACCCAATCGCCGCAATTCACCTACACAGCGCCAATATTGCCCGAAGCCGCCTCTGGCTTCACCGAGAAACCGGGCTGGGCGACTAAGAAATTTGCCGTGGCAGCGGCCAATCCTCTGGCGACCGATGCGGGCTACCAAGTCCTCAAAGCGGGCGGCAGTGCGGTGGATGCTGCAGTCGCCGTGCAAATGGTGCTGGGATTGGTAGAGCCGCAGTCTAGCGGGATTGGTGGGGGGGCGTTTTTGCTGCACCACAACGGAAAAGCGATGGAAGCTTTTGATGGTCGCGAAACCGCACCTGCTGCCGCGACCGATTCGCTTTTCATTGGCAAAGACGGTAAGCCGATGGCGTTTACAGATGCCGTGGTTGGTGGCCGCTCGGTCGGCGTGCCCGGCACCGTGCGCATGCTGGAAATGGCGCACAAGCAACATGGCAAGCTGCCGTGGGCCACCTTGTTTCAACCTGCGATTGCTTTAGCGGAAGGCGGCTTCAAAGTCAGCCCACGCTTGAACACGCTGGTCACTGGCGAGAAAAATCTTAAAAACGACCCTGTGGCGGCAGCGTATTTTTACGATGCTGCGGGCGCGGCTTGGCCTGTGGGCCATTTGCTTAAAAACCCCGCGTACGCCGCTGTCATGCGCAGCATTGCCAAAGATGGCTCGAAAGCGCTGCTGGAAGGCGCTGTTGCGCAAGCCATCGTCAACAAGGTGCGCAATCACCCTACCAATGCAGGCGTTTTAAGTTTGCAAGACATGGCCAACTACACCCCTAAAAAGCGTGACCCACTGTGTTTTGACTACAAAGTTGCCCCTGAAAGCTACCAAATCTGCGGCATGCCACCACCTAGCTCGGGCGCGATTGCGATTGGGCAAATTTTGGGCATTTTGAACAACACAGTTGCGCCGCAGCTGCCTTTGAATGC
>JANPLX010000060.1:0-16438 GCA_031422495.1 Polaromonas sp.
ACCTCGAACGCGTTTGACAACTTCGGCCGTGTCTTTGATTTTGACGTGCTCAAGCGTCACACCATAAGTCGCCTTGACCTCGGCAGCCACCCATTGCAGGTAAGCGTTGATGCGCTCACTGCCAGCCCAGGCATTGAAATACACCGTTTGACCGCGCGCGGCTTTTTCGATGTCTAGCCATTGAGCGCTGGTTGGTACACTTGTTTGCGCCCACAGCGGTGTTGCCATTGAGGCGGCTGAAAGTGCAGAGATTTGAGTGAGTTGCGTGAAAGAAGCGAGGATTTGTCGGCGAGAAAGGGTCATGGTTTAGTAGAAGTAATGGCGGAAGAGTAATAGCGAGAGATGCGAAAGTGCGGTTTGAATAAGTTCGTCGCTTAAAACAAGCAAATCTTACCTTCAGCGGCGATTTGTTTTATTTTTGTTGCTGCTCATGCCATTCCGAGAGCTGATGGGCATGCCCAGAGCTTCTTTGTTTTTATTAACGCGATTTTGCTTACGGATATCCATTTTTTTCTCTTGCTGAGCAATGGTGTAGCCGGACCAATCCGCCCAAGCCCACCATACGACTGCAGCCGCGAATGGTGACAAAACCAGCCACCAAGACCAGGCAGCTACGGGGCCAATTTCTAAATATTTACAGGCTAGCGTGATCAAGCCAATGAGCAAAAAATACATAAATTTCTCCTTTTTTAGGCTGAATTGAGGCAATTTGACCTTACAAGTCAACCAAAACACTAAAACCACGTTAGATTATCACTGAAGCGCAACGCATGTGCGTGCGCAAACCCTTTACTTTTTATAGGAACACAATGAAAAAATTGCTCGCTGCAACTTTTACCGCTTTTGCTGCCCTAGCAGCCAGCACATCCGCCATGGCAGATTTGAAGCTTGCGACTGACAAAAATTGCATGGCTTGCCACGCCGTTGATAAAAAAGTTGTAGGACCAGGCTACAAAGACATAGCTACCAAATACGCTAGCCAAAAAGACGCTGTTGACATGTTGGCTGGCAAGATTTTAAAAGGCGGCGCTGGCGTTTGGGGTCCGATTCCTATGCCTGCCAATGCACAAGTTAGCGCAGCTGAATCTAAGGTTTTGGCTACTTGGGTGATGTCATTGAAATAGTCTTTGAAGTAAAAAGACAGGCTTACAAACTAAAAGCCTCGCAATTTGACTTGCGAGGCTTTTTTACGTCAAATGCGTTTAAAACAGAGGTAAAATGACTATAGCCGACGTATTTATTGCCTAATATGCTATACATTTAATAGCGAATTAAAGGGAATTATGCAACTGGACGCTCTTCTTTGCCGCTCGGATGTTTCGCAAATCGAGCGGGGTCACGTCCGTGCACGGGCGCACCGTCTTTCCACGGCCAGCCACCGAACTGGGTGCGCTGGTAGTCCATCACCGCTTGGCGAATCTCGGTCTGCGTGTTCATGACAAACGGGCCGTATTGTGCGACGGGTTCGCCGATTGGGCGGGCTTGGAGAAACAAAAATTCAGCTAACTCGTTGCCACCATTGAAGATTTCAACATCCATATCGCCCCTAAGTTCAACCGCTGTATGGCTCACAGACTGCTCTGCTAAGGTCACTTTGCTGCCTTTGAAATAGTACAGCTGGCGTTTTGTGTCCAAACCTGCAGCCTTTGGTAGCTTCCAACGCGCACCAGGCGCGAGTTTCAGGGTCAATATCGCCAAATCACTGGCTGGATTCGACGCCCACGAATCCGGTGGTGGCGAAGGTGTCTTTTGAAGAGCCTTAGCACCTGCTTTATCCATCAACGACCCTGCAATCACCGCAATTTCTGCGGTTTTGCCGTTCAAATCGGTTGCGATATGCCGTGAAATCTTCTCATGCCACAGCATGGTGAAATGCGGTTTCACCATTTTACTTTTAGCGGGTAAATTCAACCAAATTTGAAACAATTCCAGCGGATTCGGCTTCAAAGCGTCCAAAAGCGGAAACATCTCAGCATGCACAATGCCGCCGCCCGCCGTTAGCCACTGCGTGTCACCACCACCAAAGCGTGCGGTTGCGCCCAGCGAGTCTGAATGGTCAATCAGCCCCTTACGCACAATGGTGACCGTTTCAAACCCACGGTGCGGATGCGATGGAAAACCCGGTACAGTCTGCCCGTGGTACATGTTCCAGCCGTCTTTGCCCGCAAAGTCTTGCCCAATTTGACGGCCTGCCAGCGAGGCATTCGGCGCCATGTTGCCATTGCCAGCGGGGTATTTGTCGTCGTGGTAGACGCAAAATAGAAACGGATCCAGGGTCGGCCACGGCGTTGGGCTGGGGCCTAGTGCTTGAATGTTGACGATGGGGTTAGGGCTGAGTTTGGATGTCATACCCTGATTTTATCGATTCGCCAAAAAGATGGCTTTGATAGCTAGGTTTTGATAACTTTGCCCTTTTCTTTTACGACTTGACGTTAACAACCACCCTGCCCCGCACTTTGCCCTCAAGCAACGCTGCTGCAGTAGGAATAACTGCATCCATACCGATTTCATTCGTGATGCTGTCCAGTTTGGCCATGTCCAAATCCTTCGCCAAGAGCGCCCAAGCTTGCTGACGCAGCGCCATCGGTGCCATCACGCTGTCGATGCCGTATAGCGTCACGCCACGCAAGATGAAGGGAGCGACAGTTGAAGGAAAATCCATGCCGCCAGCTAAGCCGCAAGCCGCCACCGCACCGCCGTATTTGGTCGTCGCACAAGCGTTCGCCAGTGTGTGGCTACCAACCGCATCGACTACACCCGCCCAGCGCTCTTTGCCAATCGCTTTGCCAGGGGCGGACAGTTCGGCGCGGTCGATCACTGTCGTTGCGCCCAATGCTTTCAAATGCTCAGCTTCTTCCATACGCCCCGTCGAAGCGACGACGGTGTAGCCCAGTTTGGCCAAAAGCGCAATCGCCACGCCACCAACACCACCGTTCGCGCCAGTGACCAAAATTTCGCCATTCTCAGGTTTAACACCATGCTTTTCCAATGCCATCACGCACAGCATCGCCGTGTAGCCTGCCGTACCAATCGCCATCGCTTGACGTGCTGAGATACCTTTAGGCAATGCGACCAACCAGTCGCCCTTCACCCGCGCCACCTCGCCCAAACCACCGCAATGCGTCTCACCCACGCCCCAGCCATTCAAAATAACGTGATCGCCGACTTTCCAAAGAGGGTTGGACGATGCTGTGACAGTTCCTGCAAAATCAATCCCCGGCACCATGGGAAAGCGTCGTACCACAGGTGATTTGCCAGTAATTGCCAAGCCGTCTTTGTAATTCAGCGTTGACCATTCGACGCGAACGGTCACGTCGCCTTCTGGCAATACTGCGTCGTCAACCTGCTGCAGCGCGGCTTTGTAGCCTGATGTGTCGTCTTTGGTGATGAGGATAGCTTTGAACATGGCAATATTTTTAAATTAAATCTTCTCCGCCAACTGCACCAAAATCGCTGGATTCTCTAGTGTTGACGTGTCTTGCGTGATTGCTTCGTCTTTGGCAATCGAACGTAAGAGACGACGCATGATTTTGCCGCTGCGGGTTTTGGGCAGGTTGTCGCCAAAGCGGATATCTTTTGGTTTGGCAATCGGGCCAATTTCTTTCGCCACCCAAGCGCGCAGCTCGTTGGCGATTTTGACAGCTTCTGCGCCTGTGGGGCGGCTGCGTTTGAGAACGACGAAGGCACAAATCGCCTCCCCCGTCATGTCGTCGGGACGACCCACCACGGCGGCTTCTGCGACCAAATGGGCGCAAGATACCAAGGCGGATTCAATTTCCATCGTGCCCATGCGGTGGCCAGAGACGTTCAGCACGTCGTCGATGCGGCCTGTGATACGGAAGTAGCCACGGTCTAAGCTGCGTACCGCTCCGTCACCCGCCAAGTAGATTTTTCCACCCATTTCTTCGGGAAAATAGCTCTTCACAAAGCGCTCTGGGTCGTTCCAAATCGTGCGAATCATGGATGGCCATGGGCGTTTGACGACCAACATGCCGCCAGAGCCGTTAGGAATGTCGTTACCCACTTCATCCACAATCGCCGCAAAAATACCTGGCAATGGCAAAGTGCAGCTGCCTGGCACCAACGGCGTTGCGCCTGGCAGCGGCGTCATCATGTGACCGCCGGTCTCAGTCTGCCAGAAGGTATCAACAATCGGGCAACGCTCGCCACCGACGTTTTTGTAGTACCACATCCACGCTTCAGGGTTGATGGGTTCACCCACGCTACCCAAGATGCGCAGGCTGCTCAAGTCAGAGCGGGCTGGGTGCACTGCGGCATCGCCTTCTGACGCTTTGATGAGGGAGCGAATCGCAGTAGGCGCGGTGTAGAAAATCGTGCACTTGTGCTTTTCAATGGTTTGCCAGAAGCGACCCGCGTTCGGGAAGGTAGGCACGCCTTCAAAAATGATTTGCGTCGCACCAGCTGCTAGAGGGCCGTAGGCCACGTAGCTATGCCCTGTGATCCAGCCAATATCAGCCGTACACCAAAACACATCTGATTCTTGCAAGTCAAACGTCCAATCCATGGTCAGCTTGGTCCATAGCAAATAACCAGCTGTGGAATGTTGCACACCTTTTGGTTTGCCGGTTGAGCCTGAGGTATACAAGATGAACAGCGGATGCTCAGCGCCAACTTGCACCGGTTTGCAAACACTGCTTTGGCCTTTGATGGCTTGGTCAAACGTTTTGTCGCGCCCTGCAACCATATTGCATGCTGTCGCGGTTCGCTCATAGACGTAAACCGTTTTAATAGATTCACAGCCGCCCAGAGCCAAGCCTTCGTCCACCATCGCTTTGAGCGGCAACTCTTTGCCGCCGCGCATTTGGTAGTTAGCGGTAATGACGGCTACCGCACCAGCGTCAATGATGCGCTCTTGCAATGCCTTGGCCGAGAAGCCGCCAAACACCACGCTGTGCGTCGCACCAATACGGGCGCAGGCTTGCATGGCGATCACACCTTCCACAGTCATCGGCATGTAAAGCAACACGCGGTCGCCTTTTTTGATGCCGTCCGCTTTGAGCGCATTGGCAAACTGGCTAACGCGCACCAAGAGTTCTTTGTAAGTCGTTTTAGTAACTTTGCCGTCGTCGCCTTCAAAAATAATCGCCGTTTTGTTTTCCGTCGATGTGCCCATGTGCTTGTCTAAGCAGTTGGCTGAGGCGTTTAACTCACCGTCTTCAAACCATTTGTAAAACGGTGCTTTGGTTTCGTTCAAAGTTTTGGTGAACGGCTTGCTCCACTCTAAGTTTTCACGCGCCAAACGTGCCCACGTGCCTTCAAAATCAGTCTCAAAAGCTTGGCACATGTCGTTGTATTGCTCCATGCTGCCGATGCGGGCTTTTTTCGCAAAGTCTTTGTTGGGGTAGAAAACGCGGTTTTCGACCAAGGTGGATTCGATGGCTGTGGATGGTGCGCTCATATTGTTTTGTCTCCAATAGAATTACAAATTGTCGTTAATTTAATCTCAGAATACTAATTTTTCCCAGCATTTACGTCACTTTGCCAAGAATATTACGAATATCAGGGTTTGCACTTACAAAGCACTGACTGAGTCGAAACTTACAAACAAGTCGTAATCTGTCATAAAACGACCCGCATTTTTAATACACTACAGGCATGAATAAAACTCCCCGCTCTCCAAACGCCGAATTGTCTAAATTACAATTCCTTCCCAACATGATTTTTGCCAGCCGCTGGCTGCAAATGCCGCTATATCTGGGCCTTATTTTGGCTCAAGGCGTGTATGTATGGCATTTCTTCTTGGAGTTGTACCACTTGGTGTTCGCCGCATTCGGCAGCCAGCCCGATGTGATTGCCTTGGTTCAAAGCATCGGCTACAAATCGGATGTTCCTATCACCAGCTTGAATGAAACAGTGATCATGCTTGTCGTTCTTGCACTGATTGACGTGGTCATGATCTCAAACTTGCTGATCATGGTGATCGTCGGTGGCTACGAAACCTTCGTCAGCCGCATGAACTTACAAGACCACCCAGACCAGCCAGAGTGGCTGTCGCATGTAAATGCCAGTGTTTTGAAAGTGAAGCTAGCCACTGCCATCATTGGTATTTCATCCATTCACCTGCTCAAAACCTTCATCAACGCAGCCAACTATACCGAACAGGTGCTGATGTATCAAACGATTATTCACGTCGTCTTCTTGTTGTCTGCAATTGCGATTGCGTATACGGACAAACTGATGACTGGTTCTGGAAAACACTGATACGACCATTGGCTAAGTCGTCAATGGTCAACCTGTGAAGGTGAAACTGTCCGTGCCGAAGCCACAACCAAAATCAAAGATCCCACGATTCCTGAAATGATGGATCCCGCAAGCACACCCAGCTTCAACTGGGTGTCAAAAGCTGCACCCTGACCCTCAAAAGCCAACCCACCAATAAACAAGCTCATCGTAAAACCCACGCCGCACAACACACAAACGCCAAAAAACTGCATCCAATTGGCCTGATCGGGTAAGCGCGCATTGGTGAAACGAATCATCAACCAAGCCGCACCAAATACGCCGATAGCTTTGCCAAAAAGCAATCCTACGGTGATACCCAGCGGCACGGTTTGTAGCAAGGTTGCAAAACTCACACCTTGCAATGACACTCCCGCATTTGCAAAGGCAAACACTGGCAGCACGCCAAAAGCCACCCACGGTTGCAGCGCGTGTTCGGCAGTTTTGAGGGGTGATTTGCCATGTCCGTTTTTGCTCGGATTCACCAAAGGCACGGCCAAAGCCGTCACCACCCCTGCCAGAGTGGCATGCACACCCGACTTGAGCACAAACAGCCACACGACCAAACCGACCAGTACGTATAGACCAATGTTCATCATCCGTGCACGGTTCATCGCGACCAAAACCACGATGGCCGCCCCCGCCGCCAAAAGCATGAGCACAGACACTTGTGCTGTGTAGAACAGCGCGATGATAACAATCGCGCCCAAGTCGTCGCTGATGGCAACCGCCGTCAAAAACACCTTCAGCGAGACCGGCACCCGTTTGCCCAGCAGCACCAAAATGCCCAGAGCGAAGGCAATATCAGTCGCTGCAGGTATCGCCCAGCCGCGCAAAGCCACGGCATCACCCCAGTTGAGGGCGGTGTAAATGATCGCCGGCACCAGCATACCGCCCACAGCCGCACCGGCTGGCAGCATCGCTTGGCTGACAGACGCCAACTCGCCCTCCAACAGCTCGCGTTTGATCTCCAGCCCCATCAAAAAGAAGAAAACGGCCATCCATAAGTCGTTGACCCAAACAAGTAGTGGCTTGGACAGAACCAACCAATCGCCCCCAATACGAATTTCACCGCGAACTTGCAACAACTGCTCGTACCAAGCGCTCCACGGCGAATTGCTGACAATCAACGCCAGCAGCGCTGCTATAGCTAGCACAATGCCGCCACCCGATTGCGAGTGGATGAGTTCATTGGTACGACGGTGGATCGACTTTAACAATTGCAAACTCCGAGGATGTCAGCCTGGCTTGGATACTGCTTCGACATTGCTTTGGCTGATTTGGTTAAACTTAAGGGTATTGAAGCACAGTCCAACCGATATTTTTAACTTCCCGAGCCATTCATGACCACCCACATCAAACAAGCCGACCTGATCGAAACCATTGCCGGTGCTTTGCAATACATCAGCTACTACCATCCAGCCGACTACATCGCCCACTTGGCGCGCGCGTATGAGGCTGAAAAAGGCCCTGCCGCGAAAGACGCGATTGCCCAAATTTTGACCAACAGCCGCATGAGTGCGACTGGGCATCGCCCGATTTGCCAAGATACTGGCATCGTTAATGTGTTCCTCAAAATCGGCATGGATGTGCGGTTTGATGGCTTCACCGGCACGGTTGATGACGCTATCAACGAAGGCGTGCGCCAAGGTTACAACCACCCCGACAACACGCTGCGTGCCTCCATCGTGAGCGACCCGCAGTTTGACCGCAAGAACACCAAAGACAACACGCCTGCCGTCATCAACATCGAAATCGTCGCGGGCGATAAGCTGGACATCACCGTGGCGGCCAAAGGCGGCGGCTCGGAGAACAAATCCAAGCTGGTGATGCTCAACCCTAGTGATTCCATCGTTGACTGGGTGCTCAAAACCGTACCCACCATGGGTGCAGGCTGGTGCCCACCGGGCATGTTGGGCATCGGTATTGGCGGCACGGCTGAAAAAGCGGTGTTACTGGCTAAGCAGTCGTTGATGGAAGACATTGACATGTACGAGCTGCAAGCCAAGTCGTCCCGTGGCGAGGCTTTGAGCAAGGTTGAAAACCTGCGCTTAGAGATCTTTGAAAAGGTCAACGCCTTGGGCATTGGCGCGCAAGGTTTGGGCGGATTGACCACCGTGCTGGACGTCAAAATCAACATGTACCCGACGCATGCCGCTGGCAAACCGGTCGCGATGATCCCCAACTGCGCCGCCACCCGCCATGCCCACATGGTGATGGACGGCAGCGGCCCGGCTTTGTTAACGCCGCCAAGCTTGGATTTGTGGCCCGATGTGCATTGGACCCCAGACTACGTTAAAAGCCAAAAAGTTGACCTCAACACCCTGACCGCCGCCGAAGTCGCCAGCTGGAAACCTGGCCAAACTCTGCTCTTGAACGGCAAAATGCTGACCGGCCGCGACGCTGCGCACAAACGCATCCAAGACATGCTGGCCAAAGGTGAAAAGCTGCCCGTCGATTTCACCAACCGCGTTATCTACTACGTCGGCCCGGTAGACCCGGTGCGCGACGAAGCCGTCGGCCCCGCCGGCCCCACCACCGCCACACGCATGGATAATTTTGTCGAGATGATGCTCAGCCAAACCGGCTTGATCAGCATGATTGGCAAAGGTGAGCGCGGCCCGGTCGCCATCGAAGCCATCAAAAAACACAAAAGCGCCTCTCTCATGGCCGTGGGCGGCGCCGCCTATTTGGTCAGCAAAGCCATCAAAACTGCCAAAGTGGTCGGGTTTGCCGATTTGGGCATGGAAGCGATTTACGAATTTGACGTGGTCGACATGCCAGTAACCGTTGCTGTAGATTCCGGCGGCACCAGCGCCCACATTACCGGACCAGCTGAGTGGGAAAAGCGCATAGCGACAGGTGAATTCAAAGGTATCTCAGTCAGCGCAAGCTAGAAAGTGGCGGAAAACGACTTGAAGAACGCCCCTATCGGCGTTTTCGACAGCGGCATCGGCGGCCTGAGCATCTTAAAAGCTCTGCGAGCCGAGCTGCCGCACGAGTCCTTTGTCTACATCGCCGACAGCGGCAACGCGCCGTATGGCGAAAAGGGCGACGACTTCGTCATAGCCCGCTCCCGCGCCCTCACAAGCGCCTTGATTGACCAAAATGGCCATTACAAAGTTAAGGCCTTGGTCGTCGCCTGCAACACCGCCACCGCCGCCGCCGTCAAGCTGCTGCGGGCGGAATACCCCGACTTGCCACTGGTAGGCGTTGAACCCGCCCTGAAACCCGCCGTCCAACGCAGCAAAACCAAACGCATAGCCGTGATGGCAACGCGCGGCACGCTGGAAAGCGCCAAGTTTGCAGTCCTGAAAGCCTCATTAGCCGACCAAGCCGAGTTCATCGTGCAGCCCTGCGACGGCTTGGCAGCGGCGATAGAGCAGCAAGATACTACAAAAATAATAGCACTATTGGCAATATATACGCCGGCTATAGGCGAATTTGGTACTAAAACTGGGCAAATCGACACATTAGTCCTAGGTTGCACCCACTACCCCTTCATCAGCGACCTGCTGCGCGTCCACACCGGCGCAGACGTCCAATACATAGACACCGGCACCCCCGTAGCCCGCCAAACCCGCCGTCTCTTAGAAGCCGCTGGCACGCTGAACACGACAACCAATTCCCCTGATTTGCAGCTTTATACGACAGGTGATTTGGACAGCTTCGCCAAATTAACCAAACTGTGGCTGAATCTGCCAGAAACCGCTAAAATTTCGAGAATATAGTGCCAAATATGCCTCTAGCCGGCGTATTTATTGCCTAAGGTGCTATTTTATTTGCAGCAAAACAAATTGCTCTAACTAATTTAAAAAACTAAATCTTAGGCGGTATAAGCAGTTCAAAAACCTGCACTTCTAATGCTTGCGCCAATTTTTCGATATTTGACAACGATACATTCCACGTGCATCGCTCTACGGCGGAAACATAGGTTCTGTCCAACTCAGATTCAAAAGCCAACCGCTCTTGTGACCACCCTTTCACGACACGACGGCTACGGATTTGAAATGCCAACACTTCTCGAAGGTTTTCGGGGTTAGGGTTTCCGCTAGGTGGTTTTGGCTTCGCAGACATGCCATTAGGATGACAATCTGATACATTTGCATCTACGGAGTTTGCTTCACATTTTTTTAATAAGCACTTTGTATCCCTTCATTTCAAATGATGGGTTTTATGGAATCTACAAACAAGGAAACTTATGAAATTTATTTGGGGAAAAATAACCTCTTTAATGATGATTTGTTTAGCGATTGCTACTTTGAGCGCTTGCAGTGGAAGTGATGTTGCTGGTGCTTTGTCAGGCAATTCATACTCGTGTAGCGTTTCGCAAGCTAAAGCAAACACCGTTACAAATGGTATGAACCTCGCACAAGTTCGCAATGCTATCGGATGCGACGGTCGTTTATATCATTCCCAAGGCCAATTAACATCATGGTATTTTGAAGAAACCCCAACAAAACTTATTGTTGTGATATTTATTGACGGAGCAGCATACGGTTCAGCCGGTTATTTTCAGTAAAAAAATTAACCATATTTTTCAATAATTTATATCTAGGAATAAAAATGCAAAAATTAAAATACTTATCGAAAATTATCACTTTAGTTTTCTTTGGAATACTAACTGCTTGTGTGTCAGTAGGAAATGAGCAGGTAAATCAAGCATCCGCGGAAACGCTTCAGAATAAGTTTATACGAGGAAAATCAACAAAAGCAGATGTAAGATTACAACTTGGAAGTCCGAACAAAATTGAATTCATTGCTAGTGGTAATGAACAATGGTCGTATGAATATCTAGCTGTGAATGCATTTAAGCAGTATGGAGCCATGCTAACTGGAGGTCGAATTTTTGATCAAGGAAAAAGAGTTATCGTACTTTTTGATACTCGTGGAATATTATTAAATTATTCTGCAGAATAGCAGTAACAACTCAACCTTCAAAACCGACGCTAACAAAGAAAACAATATCTAAAAAAGTACAACAACATAGTAAAAGATTTATTCATCAGCATTCAACACTAATGGCGCACTAATTGAATCAAAAAATTTTTAACAATCTAGAGAGAACCACATGATGCTTAAAAACACCATTCGACTAATAACTTTATTTGTATTTGTATTTTTAAGTGCGTGTGGAGGTGGTGGTGAAAGCACAGCCCCCACCGAGACCGGCGCAGCTAGTACAACACCAGCTGGTGCAAACACTGAAAGTGCAACTACCACTGCTGCAAGTCCAGCCGCGTCAGGCGCAACTCCTAGCAGCCCTGCATCCACATTTGCGGGTACTTATATTGGTCGTTTAGGTTGGGTATATGTGGGCTCTACCTACTCGGGGCCTATGAGCCTTATTGTTGGCGATAACAACATAATTACTGGAACTTGGGTTGTTACGCGCGGCAATACTATCGACCCCAATCCAACCAAACTAATCAATTTGACAGGCTCAGTAAGCACTGCTGGCGTATTGTCTGGCAACGGTACTACTGTTTCAACTACGGGTTCAACTATGACAGTACTCGCGCTTCAGGGAAACGTTAATAAAACTAATGGAACTGTGTCAGGCACCTACACACACTACGGTTATGGGGTACTTGATGGAACTCTTGGTTCATACAACGCAACATTTTCATTAACTAAATAGGAGCGCCGCTTTAATCATGCGGGAAGGGGTCAAATGAGGATCAAACAGTTAGGTGCAGGGGTCAGATACCGACTTGCAGCATCACACTTGAGCCGCCAGCAGATTGCTATAAATAAAATAGCAACTTAGACAATAAATACGCCAGCTAGAGCGATATTTATGCCTTAAAATACTCAAATAACTAAAAATCAAGCCTGAAGGGCACTCAAAAGCTGCCCACCGCCATAACTCGTCACTTGCGGTGCTTCACCGCCTAAGGTGGCTTTGATCGCGCAGTATTTGAACTCTGGAATCTTGGCAAACGGGTCTAACGCGGCGTTGGTTAGTTTGTTGATAGCAGCTTCGTAGTAGCAGAACGGGACGAAAATCGCGCCTTGCGGGCTGCTGTCGTCGGCGCGGGCGTAGAGCTGCACTTCGCCACGGCGGGACGCTAGGGTGATGACGTCGCCCGGTTTCGCGCCCATGGCGACCAAATCCAGCGGGTGAATCAAAGCGATTGGGTCGGGCTCAATCGCGTCCAAAACCGTCGCACGGCGCGTCATGCTGCCCGTGTGCCAATGCTCTAGCTGGCGGCCGGTGATGAGGACCATGGGGTACTCAGCATCGGGGCGCTCGTTGGCGGGGATGATGTCTGCCGGTACAAAGCGGGCTTTGCCGCCTTCACGTGGGAAATCGTCAACAAACACGACGGACTGGCCTGGGTCGCCCTCTTCCTTGCACGGGTACGTGACGGCGTGTTCGCGGTCTAAGCGCTCCCACGTGATGCCGCCAATGCTAGGCATAGTTTTTCGCATTTCGTCGAACACTTCGGAAACGTGTGCGTAATTCCAATTTAAGCCGAGGCGTTTGGCAAGTTCTTGAATGATCCACAAATCTTGCTTGGCGTCACCCGGAGGGTTGATGGCTTTGCGACCCATTTGCACCAGGCGGTCGGTATTGGTGAAGCTGCCGTCTTTTTCTGGGAAGGCGCTGGCAGGCAAAATCACATCGGCCAAGTAGGCGGTTTCGGTCAAAAAGATGTCTTGCACGACCAAATGGTCGAGTGCTGCGAGCGCATCACGGGCGTGGTTGGCATCAGGGTCAGACATGGCTGGGTTTTCGCCCATCACGTACATGCCGCGAATATCGCCGTGTTTGATGGCGTGCATGACTTCCACCACGGTCAAACCTGGGGTGGCGTCTAGCGAACCGACTGGAACTTTCCAAGCTTTCTCAAAACTGGTGCGTGTATCGACGTTAGAAACGTGCTGGTAATCGGGGAACATCATGGGTATCAAACCCGCATCTGATGCGCCCTGTACGTTGTTTTGACCACGCAGTGGGTGCAAACCTGTGCCTGGGCGACCGATTTGACCCGTCATCAGCGCCAAAGCGATCAAACAGCGTGCATTGTCCGTGCCGTGCACGTGCTGGCTCACGCCCATGCCCCACAAGATCATTGAGCCCTTGGACGTAGCGTACAAACGCGCCACTTCTTTGATGTCTTGCGCAGGAATGCCGCAAATCGGTGCCATCTTTTCAGGGCTGTAATCGGCGACATTGGCTTTGAGCTCGTCGTAGCCAATGGTGCGGCTGGCGATGAAGTCGGCGTTGACCAAGTTTTCAGCGACGATGACGTGCATCATGGCGTTGAGCAAGGCGACATCGGTATCGGGCTTGAACTGCAAGAATTTATCTGCAGAACGGGCCAAATCGGAGCGGCGCGGGTCAAGCACGACCAGCTTGGTGCCGTTTTTCATGGCGTTTTTGATCCAAGTCGCGGCCACGGGGTGGTTCACCGTTGGGTTGGCGCCAATGATGACGACCACGTCGGCCTTCATCACGTCCATCACAGGGTTAGACACCGCGCCTGAGCCGATGCCTTCTAACAAAGCGACAACAGAAGACGCATGGCACAAGCGGGTGCAATGGTCCACATTGTTGCTGCCAAAGCCGGTGCGCACTAACTTTTGGAACAAATAGGCTTCTTCGTTGCTGCCTTTGGCTGAGCCAAAACCTGCGAGTGATTTTTTGCCGTAGGTGTCGCGAATGTCTTTGAGCTTGCCGCCAGCGAAGGCCAAGGCTTCTTCCCACGAGGCTTCACGGAAGATGTCCATGACATTGTCAGGGTTCATCGTGAAATCGCCTTTTTTAGGAGCATCGGCACGGCGAATCAGCGGTTTGGTCAAACGTTGTGGGTGGTGTGCATAGTCGAATCCATAGCGACCTTTGACGCACAGGCGCTCATGGTTCGCAGGACCGTCGCGGCCTTCGACGAACAAAATCTTGTTGTCTTTGACGTTGTAAGTCAGCTGGCAACCGACGCCGCAATACGGGCAGACGGATTCGACTTGTCTGTCTGGCACGGCAAGCGCCGCCTCACGCGCGGGCATGAGCGCACCAGTCGGGCAGGCTTGCACGCATTCGCCGCAGGCCACGCAGGTGGAAGCGCCCATGGCGTCGTCCATATCAAAGACAATTTTGGCTTGGTCGCCTCGGAAAGCAAGACCGATCACGTCGTTCACCTGCTCGTCACGGCAAGCGCGCAGGCAGCGGGTGCATTGAATGCAAGCGTCTAAATTAACGGTGATGGCTGGGTGCGATGTGTCTTGACGAACTTGCTCACGCGCTTCAAAGCGTGGTTTACCTAAGCCGAGTTTTGCCGCCCATTGGTCGACTTCGTTGTTACGCGTATAAGCGGTTTCAGGCATGTCGGACTGCAACAATTCCAACACCATTTTTTGCGATGCAACGGCGCGTTCGCTGTTGGTCGATACCTTCATGCCGGCAGCAGGTGCGCGGCAACAAGATGGCGCAAGCACGCGCTCGCCATTGATCTCAACCATGCAAGCACGGCAGTTGCCGACGGCTTCTAAACCTTCTTTGTAGCAAAGGTGCGGGACTTCAATGCCTTCGCGTTTGGCGACGTCAAGAATAGACTCAGTGGCGCGACCGCTAACCTCTTTGCCATTCAAGCTGAAACTCAGCAAGGGTGCTTCTAAATTGGCTAATTCAGTTTTGGTAATTGCATTCATCGTGCTTGCCTAATTAAGTTCGTGCGGGAAATACTTGATCACACAATCCACAGGGTTGGGTGCTGCTTGACCCAAACCGCAAATCGACGCATCGCGCATGACTTGCGACAAATCATTCAGCATCGGGATATCCCATTTGTCTTTTTCAATCAGTGTAGATGCTTTGGCTGTACCAACGCGGCACGGTGTGCATTGACCACATGATTCATGCTGGAAAAAGCGCATCATGTTGCGTGCAGCAGCCGTAGCAGTATCGTGGTTAGACAGCACAATCACCGCTGCAGAGCCGATAAAGCAACCGTAAGGCTGCAGCGTGTCAAAATCCAGCGGAATATTGCTCAAACTGGCTGGCAAAATGCCGCCTGATGCGCCGCCTGGCAAATAGGCGTAAAGCGTATGATCATCTAACATGCCACCGCAATGTTCATCAACCAATTCTTGCAATGTAATGCCTGCTGGCGCAAGTTTCACACCTGGGTTTTTGACACGCCCTGACACAGAGAAAGAACGCAAACCTTTGCGGTCATGTCTGCCGTACGAGGCAAACCATTCTCCACCCTTTTCCAAAATTTCGCGTACCCAATACAGGGTTTCAAAATTGTGTTGTAGTGTTGGGCGACCAAACAGGCCGACTTGCGCGACATACGGTGGACGCAAGCGTGGCATGCCGCGTTTGCCTTCGATAGATTCGATCATGGCGGATTCTTCGCCGCAAATGTAGGCACCTGCGCCGCGACGTAGCTCAATCTCTGGCATGCCGTCTAGCAGTTTAGATTGTCGTAATTTGGTCAATTCCGCTTCCAACATGTTACGGCAGCCGTGGTATTCATCGCGCAAGTAAACGTAGATTTTTTCAACACCAACTACCCAAGCAGCGATCAACATGCCTTCGATAAAGCGATGTGGATCACGCTCTAAATATACGCGGTCTTTGAAGGTGCCCGGCTCGCCTTCGTCAATGTTCACAGCCATCAAACGCGGACCTTGCTCGGCGCGTACGATACGCCACTTGCGGCCTGAGGGAAAACCTGCGCCTCCCAAACCACGTAAACCAGAGTTCTCCATGGTTTTGAGGACTGATTCGACATCTAGCTTGCCTGATGTACATGTCGCAAGCAAACCATAACCACCGGCAGATTGGTACGCGGCTAAGTCTGTGAATTTTTCGGGTTGATGCGCAGTAAAGCCCGCTTTGACAGCTGCGACAACGGAATCACACGTTGCATTGGGAATTGGGTTTTGGTAGACAACGGCGGCTGGCGCTTGCTCGCAACGACCAATACAGGGCGCAGCTATGACGCGGACTTCGCGTCCTAACAGCGCTGGTAATTTAGCAAGCAACTCTTTTGCCCCCGCCATTTCGCATGACAACCCGTCACATACACGTACTGTTAAAGCTTCAGGAGCTGCTTCACCCTCTTTAACAATATCGAAGTGATGATAAAAACTTGCAACCTCATAGACCTCAGTTTGCGACAGCTTCATCTCTTGAGCGAGCGCAGCCAAATGCCCGCTCGACAAATGCTTGTACTTGTCTTGGATT